>DXGG01000178.1 GCA_019114015.1 Candidatus Onthomorpha intestinigallinarum
GTGAAAATGTCTTCTGAAAAGAAAAAAACGGATTCTGAAAACATTTTTCCGGAATAAGGATTCATTTCCGCAGAACGAAGAATCGCGAAAAACTTCCTATATTTGCACAAATCATAAAGGACAGAGATGAAAAAGGCATTGATAAGCGGAATAACGGGCCAGGACGGCAGCTTTCTGGCCGAGTTGTTGATAGAAAAGGGTTACGAGGTCCACGGCATAATACGCCGCAGCTCTTCGTTCAACACCGCAAGGATTGAACACCTTTACCTGAAGGAATGGATCAAGGACCAGAGACAGGACAGGGCGGTGAACCTTCACTACGGGGACATGACCGATTCCTCCTCGCTGATAAGGATATTGCAGCAGGTACAGCCCGACGAGATATACAACCTTGCGGCTCAGAGCCATGTGAAGGTGAGCTTCGACGTTCCGGAGTACACGGCGGAAACCGATGCGGTGGGTACGCTGCGGCTGCTTGAGGCCGTAAGGATACTGGGCATGGAGAAAAGGACGAGGATTTACCAGGCCTCAACGTCGGAACTGTACGGCATGGTGCAGCAGGTGCCTCAGAACGAGACGACACCTTTTTATCCGCGTTCGCCCTATGGCGTTGCCAAGCTGTACGGCTTCTGGATTACCAAGAACTACAGGGAGAGCTACGGCATGTTTGCGGTCAACGGCATACTGTTCAACCACGAAAGCGAAAGACGGGGAGAGAACTTCGTGACAAGGAAGATAACCCTTGCCGCCGCGCGCATAGCCAGGGGATTGCAGGACAAGCTCTATTTGGGCAATCTTTCGGCCATGAGGGACTGGGGTTATGCACGCGACTATGTGGAGTGCATGTGGCTCATGCTTCAGAACGACAAGCCGGAGGACTTCGTGATAGCCACCGGTGAGGCTCACAGCGTGAGGGAGTTCTGCACGCTTGCCTTCAGTCACGTGGGCATAGAGCTTATGTGGCAGGGTGAAGGACTGGATGAAAAGGGCGTGGATGCGGCAACCGGCAGGGTGTTGGTCGAGGTGGACAAGAGGTTCTTCCGTCCTGCGGAGGTGGAACAGCTTTTGGGAGACGCCTCCAAGGCACAAAGGGAGCTGGGATGGAATCCGCGCGCCACTTCATTCGAAGACCTTGTGAGGATAATGGTTGAACATGACATCAGGCTGGTGGAAGGAGAGGAAAATGGACAGGCATGAGAGGATATTCGTCGCAGGGCACAGGGGACTTGTAGGCTCGGCCATATTGGACAATCTGCGAAACAGGGGATATGACAACTTCATTCTGCGCACCCATAAGGAGTGTGACCTTGGGGATATGGTCCAAACGGAACGTCTGTTCATGCAGACACGGCCGGACTATGTCTTTCTGGCGGCGGCATTTGTGGGAGGGATAATGGCCAACTCGCTTTACAGGGCCGATTTCATATACAACAACCTCCAGATACAGAACAACGTCATCCACTGCGCCTACAAATACGGGGTGAAAAAGCTTCTCTTTCTCGGTAGCACGTGCATATATCCCCGGGAGGCTCCACAGCCGATAAGGGAGGAGAGCCTGTTGGGCGGAGAGTTGGAATACACCAATGAGCCTTATGCACTGGCCAAGATTGCGGGCCTGAAGATGTGCGAGAGCTACAACCTGCAATACGGAACGAACTTCATAGCCGTGATGCCTACCAATCTGTACGGTCCGAACGACAGCTTCGACCTTGAGACTTCACATGTGATGCCGGCATTGATACGTAAGGCACACCTCGGAAAATGCTTGCAGCAAGGAGACTGGCAGGGCATACGCAGGGACTTGGGCCGTCGTCCGATAGAAGGGGTGGATGCAAGTGCGGAAGAAGACAAGATAAGAAAGATTCTGGCCAAGTACGGCGTGGAACAAAGGGACGGACAAACGCAGATAGAACTGTGGGGCAGCGGCTCGCCGCTAAGGGAGTTCCTGTGGAGCGGGGACATGGCCGATGCCTGTGTTTACATAATGGAGAGGGTGGACTTTTGCGATACTTACGAAAAGGGTGAGAAGCAGGTGCGCAACTGCCACATCAACATAGGCACCGGAGAGGAGACAAGCATAAAGAACCTGTTCGACATGGTATGCCATACGGTGGGATATACCGGAGGGATACGCTATGACAGCTCAAAGCCCGACGGTACTCCGAGAAAGCTGACCGACGTGAGCAAGTTGCACGCCTTGGGTTGGAAGCACAGCGTGGGACTTAGTGAGGGAATAGGACGGCTCTATGGATGGTATCTGTCCGATTAGACAGCCACGCCGAAATCCCTCAGTGCATCGTTCAGTGATGTCTTCTTGTCGGTTGATTCCTTTCTTTTGCCTATTATCAGGGCGCAGTTTACGTTGTAGCTTCCGGCAGGGAATGCTTTGGTGTAGCTTCCCGGTATCACCACAGAGTTTTCGGGTACCACGCCACGGTATTCCACCGCTTCGGACTGCGATACGTCTATTATCTTTGTCGATTGCGTTATCACGGTGTTTGCACCCAGTACCGCTCCCTGTTTGATCAGAGCTCCTTCGACCACTATGCACCTTGAACCGATGAAGCAGTTGTCCTCTATGATTACCGGATTGGCACCAACGGGTTCAAGCACGCCTCCTATGCCTACGCCTCCCGCAAGATGGACGTTTTTGCCTATCTGGGCGCATGAGCCCACCGTCGCCCAGGTGTCAACCATGGTGCCGCTGTCGACGTATGCCCCTATGTTGACAAAGGAAGGCATCATTATGCAGCCTTGTGCAAGGAAGCTGCCGTAACGGGCCACGGCCGGAGGAACGCATCTGACCTGAAGCGTTTCGTAGTTCTGCTTGGTCGGTATCTTGTCCCAAAAGGTCATGTCGCCTGCATGCATTTCCATGGTGCCGCTTATGGGGAAGTACATCATTATCGCCTTCTTTATCCACTGGTTTACCTGCCATGTGCCGTCTTTTTTCTCCGCCACCCTTATCATTCCCCTGTCCAGAAGGTCTATGACTTCCATGACGGTTTCAACAACCTTTTTGTCCTGGAGCAGTGAGCGGTCCTGCCATGCTTTTTCTATAAGTTCAATGTCCATGATGTATCCTTGTTTTCATTTTGGTGCAAAGGTAATATTTTTGCCATAAACGTATATCCGAAAAGGTTTTTTGACGTTTTCCGTGAAAATTGAGAATGATTTTTGCAGAATCTTACCGATTGATACTCAAAAGATAATGTATGATATGGTTAAAAAAACAAGCCGAATTATTGCTGTTATCTCAAAATGTTCTATATTTGCAGTTGGCTTATGAATAATTCATTACTAACAATAAAAAAACAATAGAAAGATGAAAAAAATTATTTTCTCAGTCCTTGCATTAGGATTGTCAATGGGTGTTATGGCCCAGAAAGTTATGGTTTCTGATGTTGAATTGAACGGAAATGAAAAGTTGACGGTTAACAGAGGTGAGATTGTTGGAGCGTCCAAGACTTCCGGTACTTTTTATCCTCAGGCATTCCAGAGTTGCGCTACCTTGGATAATTTTGCCTACTATACGTTTGATCTTGACGGAACCGGAACCTATATTTTACCTGTAACAGGTAGCGGAGCGTTTGAAGGTTGCGGACAGACTTACACTTTCTCTTCTCCTGTGACCATAACGGGCGTTGAGATGTATATGTCCAATATTTATCCCGGAGATGATGCCACTCCTGACGTAGTGATAATGAACGGTGATTTTACGGAAGAGATAGCTGCAACAACTTACAATACGGCTGATTTGGCAGTTTCTGAAACTGAAATTACCGTTGCTCCTGTTACGGCTACGTTTGGAACTCCTGTTGCAAACCAGACTTCTTTCGGTATAGCGGTTTATTATCCTGCATATGGACAGACATCAACAGATGTTCTTGTTGTTTCAACGGAATCTGGATGTAGCTCAGGATTGGAGCCAAGACTGCTTATGCAGGGAGAATGGACACTTGCTTCTGAAATTTTTGACGGTTTGGATATAGACTTGTATGTTTTCCCAATATTGGAAGGATATGTAAGCTTGTCAGAGGCTGAACTTAACTCATTGTCTTATGTATATCCTAACCCTGCAAAGAACGAAGTTATGTTGGCGTCTTCTTTCTCTATCGAGAGAGTTGAGATAGTTAACATGTTGGGTCAGGTTGTTTACAGCAGTGACGTGAATGCAAATTCAATAAAGGTAAACACTTCAGACTTCGCAACAGGAAACTATGTTGTAAAGATGTTCACCGAGAACGGAATGGCAACAAAGAAATTGGTTGTTGAATAATAAAGTATAAATGGATAAAAGAAGCGGAGTTGTTTAGCAAACTCCGCTTTGTTGTTATATTAAAACTATATTGGTCATGAGAAAAATTACGATATTTTTTTTGGCATTGATAGCGGGCATAGGCGCCATGGCACAGGTTCAGGCCTTAAGGTTGGATGGTTCCGGTAAAAAAGACTTGAACGCTTATATGGACAAAATCGTCAGTTTGAATGAAAACAAGACTAAAACCGATCCTGCCGTTACGATAACGATGGGAGAAATCGGTGCATTGGAAGCAGAGGTGACGTTTACTCCTTCCGCCGATGTTGTGAAGTATTATTATTGTGCCAGTGCAGCAGGAGAACTTGAGTATTACATGGAGTACTTTGAGATGTTCGGAATCTCAGTTTCCTTGGAGGAAATAATAGTTATGTTTGCAACGGATTCAGCAACGGCGGAGCTGACTACGACAGTTGGAGGACTTATTCCAAACAGCACCAACAGGATATATGTTGCGGCAACGTTAAGCGACCAGACGGTTAGTTCGGTTACAGAGGATTTTACAACCGGAGTATTGGGCGGAGACGGTGAAGCTGTTGTTGAGACGGTGGTAAGCAATATACAGAGAAACTCTGTGGATATCACGATGACTCCGAATGATCAGTCCGCTTACTATTACTACATAGTATTTGAGGATGCCCAATTCGAACAGATGGAGTATACCGAAGACTCTGTGATAAGTTATCTTGAACTTGAGGATTTCAAGGAATATTCCCAGGTGAGCGGAACGATGTCGGACCTTACTCCAAATACGGACTATACAATTTATACATTGGCCTATAATGCAAACAATGAAAGAAGCGAACTGCAGGCCACTCCTTTCACCACATTGCAGCAGGGAGGTGAGGGAGAAGCAACGGTCAGCGTAACTACGTCAAACATTACGGCGAGCAGTTTTGACCTTACTTTGACTCCAAACGACCAGACGGCATATTACTATTATCTCGTAGCAGATGATGAATCTCTGGCATCGGCAAACATTACGACAGACGAGGATGTGGTAGCATATCTTATGCAGGAAGACAGAAAGGAATATGATACCATTTCCGGTACGATTGGAAATCTTCAATTCGGAACGGAGTACAAGATTTACGCGGTGGCATACAACATAAACGGAGAGCAAGGTGCTTTTGCCCCAGTTACCGTAACAACTCTTTCTCTTGGCGGAGACGGTGAAGCTGTTGTGAATATAGAAGTGTCGAACATTACCGAGACTTCTTTTGATGTTGCCTTCACTCCAAACGACCAGACGGCATATTATTATTACTTAATAGCATCGGCACAGGATTTGGAGAACAATGGCCTTACGACAAACGATGCTATATTGGATTATCTTGAAAATTATGGCGGAGAAAAGATATATGAACAGCTTGAAGGTCCTGTAACCGAATTGGAATCTGGAACGCTTTACAAGATTTACACCTTTGCATACAATGGAAACATGGAGCTTGGACCTGTCGGCTATCAGGAGGTGACGACAGAACATGATGTATCATTGTCCGATGTTGAAATATCCATGTTCAAACTATACCCTAATCCTGCGAATGATGTGGTGAATATATCAGCTGCAAAGAAGATAAGCAGAGTGGAACTGTGCAACATATTGGGACAGACAGTAAAGTCAAAACCAGTTGATGCAAAGGAAACTAAAATGGATGTATCCGGTATGACAAAGGGTGTTTATTTCATAAGGGTTTATTCGGATAACAAGGTGGCTACAAAAAAACTTGTTGTGGAATAAGTCCATTTCAAATGATTAATGAAGGCTTGTCCTGATAAGGATAAGCCTTTTTTGTTTTTATTGATAAAATCCATATCTTTGCAGTCTGAACTTTAGTTGTTATGATAAAGATGATAGATACAATCCTTCAGGAACTGACTTCAGAGGCTTTCAAAAAAGAGTTCTCTTTGGATATAGAGCCTTGCTCCATTGTTTTCACTCCAACAAAAAAAGAATTTGAAGGGGACTTCACCCTGGTTGTCTTTCCATATATGCAGCAGTGCGGATTGAAAAATCCGACTGAGTTGGCTGACAGGATAGGCAATTATGTGGTTTCAAGGACCGAAACGATAGAAAGTTTCAATGTCATAAAAGGTTTCTTGAATTTCGTTATCAGTGAGAAATACTGGTTGCAGTTTCTGCAGGAAAACTTCAAGAACGAGACATACGGATACAGCCCCTTGCAGGAAGACAAACCTATAGTCATAGAATATTCGTCGCCAAATACAAACAAGCCATTGCATTTGGGGCATATACGCAACAATCTTTTGGGATGGTCCGTTGCCGAGATATTGAAGGCGAACGGTTATGCAGTGAAAAAGGTTAACCTTGTCAACGACAGAGGCATACACATATGCAAGTCGATGATAGCATGGGAAAAGTTCTCGGGTGGAGAGACTCCAGAGTCTTGTGGAATGAAAGGAGACCATCTGGTGGGAAAATACTATGTTCTTTTTGACAAACACTACAAACAACAGGTTGGAGAATTGATGGCTAAAGGGCTATCGAAGGAAGAGGCGGAGAAACAGGCTCCCATACTTTTGGAAGCACAACAGATGCTAAAAAATTGGGAGGATAAGGATGAAGAAACGATAAGTCTTTGGAAAAAGATGAACTCGTGGGTTTATGACGGATTTGAACAGACATACAGAAACCTTGGCATAGATTTTGACAAGGTGTATTACGAGTCCGAAACGTTTCTTTTGGGAAAGGATCTGGTGCAGGAAGGATTGAAAAAGGGAGTATTCTACCGTAAGGAGGACAACTCCGTATGGATAGATCTTACTGCTGACGGCTTGGATGAAAAACTGCTTTTGAGAAAGGACGGTACTTCGGTTTACATGACGCAGGATTTGGGCACGGCCTGTTTGCGGCATTCCGATTTCGATTCGGAGAAACTCATATATGTTGTGGGCAATGAACAGAACTATCATTTCGCAGTGTTGAAACTGATACTTCAGAAGCTGGGTTTCGAGTGGGCAAAGGATTTGTATCATTTGTCTTACGGTATGGTGGAATTGCCTAACGGGAAGATGAAGTCGAGAGAGGGTACAGTGGTGGATGCAGACGACCTTATGGAACAGATGGTGCTTACAGCAAAGAATCAGACCGAGGAACACGGCAAGACGGAGGGCTTTACGGAGCAACAGGCATTGAAATTGTACAGACAGCTCGCCATGGGTGCGTTGAAGTATTTCATGCTGAAGATAGATCCCAAGAAAAATATGCTGTTCAATCCTGAAGAGTCCATAGATTTCAATGGAAACACCGGTCCTTTTATACAATATACTCATGCGAGAGTTTGTTCCGTTATTCGTAAAGCGGAGGAACAGGAACAGATAATGGTGAAATCATTGCAGATAGACAATGATGCGGCATTCAACGACAAGGAAAAGGAAGTAATGAGAGTGTTGTACTCGTTTCCTGCCGTTGTAAGACAGGCCGGAAAAACCTATTCGCCAGCCTTGATTGCCAATTTCGCATTCGATTTGGCGAAAAGTTTCAACGCTTTTTATCAGGACACGCCTATTTTGAGGGAAAAGGACGAATCGTTGAAGCGAATGAGGTTGTGCCTTGCTTATTTTGCCGGCACGACAATAAAAACGGCCATGCATTTGTTGGGTATAGAGGTGCCTGAAAAAATGTAGAAAGGATTATGATTAGGAATTACTCCACGGTTGAGAACGATACCGAGTTGGAAATCTTGCGGGACGAAGGCAGGGTTAGCAAACTGATAGTGTACAAGGATGAAAGACATTCTTTCAACTGCTATGTGGAGTGGTTGGAAAAAATATGCGGTCATGCCAAGCAGGATGCAATAGCTTGTGCGACCGTTATAGACTACAAGGGTATGTGTATAGTGAAACACGGATCGTATGACGTGCTTAAAGTCATGTGTTACGCATTGGAGAAAGAAGGCTTTGTGGTAGAGATAAGGTAGGATAATTCATGTTTATTTGATTTGTTATGTATACGGAATTGTTTTTCATTTTGCTTTTGTTGGTAGCCGGTCTGGCATTGGTCGTATTGGAACTGTTGGCCATACCCGGAACTACCATAACAGGATTGTGCGGTTTGGGTCTGATAGCTTACGGTCTGTACGAGATGTTCGTGAATTTTGGTACTTTATGGGGAATAGTCTCCGTTGTGATTACACTTTTGATATGCGTGCTTCTGCTGATTTATTCGTTAAGAACGAGAACGTGGAAAAAACTGTCCTTGAACAAGGAGATAAATGCGAAGGTAAACACGGTCAAAGTGCCGGTCAAGGCAGGAGACAGGGGAGTGTCGATAACAAGACTGGCACCCGTAGGCATGGCTGAAATAAACAATGAAAGGCTTGAGGTTTATACCTCCACATCTTATGTGGAACCGAACACCCCTCTGATAGTCGATTTTGTCGAAGGAAACAAGATAAGGGTTGTCGTAGACAAAGAAAAAGAATAGTCAAACATTAAAAAATAAACATTATGAACTTTAGTCCATTTATCATTATTGCAGTACTTGTCTTTGTATTGCTTTTCGTGTTTTTGTATCTGGTTCCTCTCAACCTTTGGTTTCAGTGTGTATTGAACGGTGTTAGGATATCCTTGTTGCAGTTGATAGTCATGCGTTGGAGGAAGGTTCCTCCTGCAATCATAGTAAATGCGATGATTACCTCGAAAAAGGCGGGTCTTAACCTGAGTTCCGATGCTTTGGAAGCCCATTATCTTGCGAGCGGTCACGTACGCAGGGTAGTGGATGCGCTTATTTCGGCGGACAAAGCCAATATCCAATTGGACTTCAATACTGCCACAGCGATAGATTTGGCCGGCAGGGACGTATTGGAGGCGGTGCAGATGTCGGTAAACCCCAAGGTGGTGGACACTCCGTCCGTTGCCGCTGTTGCAAGCAACGGCATACAGTTGATTGTAAAGGCAAGGGTGACGGTAAGAGCCAACATCAAACAGCTTGTCGGAGGCGCAGGTGAGGAAACCATATTGGCGCGTGTGGGAGAAGGCATAGTGACAGCAATAGGCTCGGCACGCAGTCATGCCGATGTATTGGAGAACCCCGATTCCATATCCAAACTGGTGTTGTCCAAGGGATTGGATACCGGTACGGCCTTTGAGATACTTTCGATAGACATAGCGGATATAGACGTGGGCAAGAACATAGGTGCACAATTGCAGATGGATCAGGCCAACGCCGACAAGAACATAGCTCAGGCCAAGGCGGAGGAAAGAAGGGCGATGGCAATAGCGATAGAGCAGGAAATGAAGGCCAAGGCCCAGGAAATGAGAGCCAAGGTGATAGAGGCGGAAGCCGAAGTGCCTATGGCAATGGCCGAAGCGTTCAGAAAAGGAAACCTCGGCATAATGGATTATTACAGAATGCAGAATATAAAGGCGGATACCGATATGAGGGAATCCATATCCAGACCTGTTTCCAAGGTAGAAAAGGATATAGAATAGTATTCCAATATTTGTTATTGAGGATTTCGAGGCCTTGACTTCAAGATGTGAGTTTTTGAAGTCAAGGCTTTGAACTGTATGTTATGAAAATGAATAAATCACAGACAGAAAGCAGGCAACCTATAGTGATAAAGGGGGCAAGGGTAAATAATCTGAAAAACGTCAGCCTTGAGATACCTTCCAACAAACTTGTGGTGATTACAGGGGTGTCGGGTAGCGGCAAGACATCGCTGGCCTTTGATACTTTGTTCGCCGAAGGCCAGAGACGGTATGTGGAAAGCCTTTCCTCTTATGCAAGACAATTCCTGGGCAGGATGAACAAGCCCGAGGTGGACATGATAAAGGGCATATCGCCTTCCATAGCCGTGGAACAGAGAACCTCCAACCGCAATCCCCGTTCGACTGTCGGCACTACCACTGAAATATATGAATACCTCAAACTGCTTTATGCGAAAATAGGAAGAACCTTTTCTCCCGTATCTGGCACGGAAGTGAAGCGGCACAGCGTACAGAACGTCGTTGACAGCATAATGGAACTTAAGCAGGGTGAAAAGATAAGCATACTGAGCCCCATAGCACTGAAAGAGAATGAAGACTGGAAGGAACGGCTCGAACTTCTAATGCAGTTGGGATATATTCGCATAATGTACGGCGGGGAGATAACAAGAATAGAGGAGGCGTTGGACAATCCGCCACCAAAGGACAAAAGGGTAAGCATCGTCATAGACAGGCTGAGCGTAGGAGAGAGGACAGATGATCTTTATATGCGCTTGAGCGACTCGGTACACAGTGCGTTTACGGAGTCGGACGGCTTTTGCGATGTGATGTTGTCCGATGGCAAGGTGCAGCATTTTTCCAATCGTTTTGAACAGGACGGCATAACGTTCACAAAACCTTCACCCAATTTCTTTGCATTCAACAATCCGTACGGAGCATGCAAGAACTGTTCCGGAACCGGAATGGTGGAAGGCATATCGGAAGATTTGGTTGTGACGCGTCCCGACTTGTCTGTATATGACGGAGCGGTCAATTGCTGGAAAGGGGAGGTGATGAAACAGTACAAGGAGGATTTCATCAGAAAAGCCCACAATATATTCCCCGTACACAAGCCTTACAATGAACTCTCGGAAGAACAGAAGGACATATTGTGGAACGGCAGAAAAGGCATTGTCGGCATCAACGGTTTTTTTGACATCATAAGAAAGGAAAGCTACAAGATACAGTACAGAGTCCTGTTGTCGCGCTACACGGGCAGGACGGTATGCCGCGATTGCAACGGAACGAGGATAAGAAAGGACGCCTCCTATGTCAAGGTGGCCGGCAAGTCCATCGTGGACCTTGTCCTTATGCCGATAGACGAGCTGTTGGATTTCTTCAGACATATCGACCTTACGGACTATGAACGGAG
>DXGG01000013.1 GCA_019114015.1 Candidatus Onthomorpha intestinigallinarum
GTTCCAATCCGTCTGCATTAGAAATCGTAACAAGTGCCCTGTAACTACCATCAACAAAATCCACTATCACTATCTCTTTCACATTTAACCGAAAATGCGAAAAGATATCAAGCATGAGTTCAAATGTCATAGGCCTCAATATTTGTTTTTTTTCCAAAAAAAGAAGCAACATTTGACCCTCGTAAGTCCCCACGGGTATAGAAAGTCCCTTGGCACCGTTTTTTTCTTTCAATATAATGTCATAGAAATTTCCTGCTTTCGATCGCTTAACAGAATGAATTTCCATCAAAATCAAAGATTCCATGTCTAAAAAATATAAACTCTTACATATTGTCATTCAACGAAAAAAAACAATGAAATGTTTAGATTTCAAACATTTTTTTGGGAAGCATACATTTTGTTTGTAATTTTGCTCCGTTGATACATTTTTAGATTAAATAATTTGAAACAATAATCAAAATGAAAAAAATTCACTTACTGTTGCTCACAGTTATTATGCCGTTGGCTTCAAAAGCCAGTGAAGCGGACTTGAAAATCCCTATAGAAATTCACAAATTCGGAATCTTGCATTGGGGGTTTCTAATTGCAATATTGGGCATATTTTTCGGAATATATCAATTTATAAAAGTAAAAAGACTCCCGGCACACAAAAATATGCTGGACATTGCAAAAGTCATATACAAGACTTGTCTGACATATCTTAAACAACAAGGCAAATTTCTTGCCACGTTATTCATATTCATTGGTATAGCCGTTGCCGGATATTTCGGATTTCTGGCCAAAGGTGAAAACGGGGAAAGCTTCGGCATAGGTGCGGTGTTACTGATTCTTCTTTGGACGATAATAGGAATTGCAGGTTCATATACTGTTGCCGCATACGGAATAAGAATGAATACTTATGCCAATTCCAGAATGGCATTCGCATCGCTGAAAAGAAATCCCTTGAAGTTGTTGAATATACCTCTCAGTGCTGGTATGAGCATAGGAGTAGTTCTCATTTGCGTCGAACTAATCTTGATGTTGGTTATTTTACTGCTGATGCCGGCTCACTTGGCGGGAGCTTGTTTCATAGGATTTGCAATCGGCGAAAGTTTGGGTGCATCGGCATTAAGAATAGCCGGAGGAATATTTACGAAGATTGCGGACATAGGCTCGGACTTAATGAAAGTCGTATTCAAAATAGGTGAAGACGATCCTCGGAATCCTGGAGTAATTGCAGACTGCACCGGAGACAACGCGGGTGACTCAATAGGCCCTACCGCAGACGGATTCGAAACATATGGAGTAACCGGTGTGGCATTGGTTTCCTTTATTCTGCTTTCAATATCGGACGTAAATATACAATATGAACTCTTGGTTTGGATATTTTCCATGAGAATATTGGGTATAATAACATCAATTGTATCATACTACATAAATAAGGGTTTAAGCAAAATGCTATACAAAGACAAGGATGACATGGATTTTGAGGCACCATTGTCCAACCTTGTATGGATAACCTCTTTGCTTTCCATATTAGGTACTTTCATTTTGTCATACATACTAATAGGCGGTTTACACGGCAACACTGACTTATGGTGGATTTTATCTACAATCATATCTTGCGGTACATTGGGAGCAGCCCTTATACCTGAAATAACAAAAATATTTACCTCTCCGAAATCATTACACGTAAAAGAAGTTGTCAAGGCTGCCAATGAAGGAGGATCTTCACTAAACATTTTATCGGGATTTGTTGCGGGAAATTTTTCGGCATTTTGGACAGGACTGGTATTTGTGTTCCTTATGTTCACGGCATATCTTTTTTCACTTTCGGACGCACTTACGAGTCTTGGCATGAACTATGTACCTATCTTCGCATTCGGTTTGGTCGCTTTCGGCATGTTGGGCATGGGACCGGTTACCATAGCCGTGGACAGTTACGGACCTGTGACGGACAACGCCCAATCGGTATATGAGTTGTCTCTTATAGAGGAAGAAAAAGACATAGACGAGAAAATAGAAAAAGACTTCGGATTCAAACCAGACTGGGAAAAAGCAAAATACTATCTTGAAGCAAACGACGGTGCCGGCAATACATTCAAGGCGACAGCAAAACCGGTACTTATAGGAACGGCTGTGGTAGGAGCAACGACAATGATATTTTCCTTGATTCTAATGATAGAAAAAACACTCGGCATAGCACCCGGAAATTTGCTTAATCTGTTGAACCCTTATACCATATTAGGATTCATATTGGGCGGCTGTGTAATATATTGGTTCACCGGAGCAAGTACTCAAGCCGTTACAACAGGAGCATACAGAGCAGTTGAATACATTAAAAAGAACATAAACCTCGATACCAATGCTCCAAAAAAAGCCGATGAAAAAAGCTCCATAGAAGTTGTAAGCATTTGTACGCATTATGCGCAAAAAGGTATGTTCAATATATTCATAGCCATATTTTTCTTTGCTCTCGGCATTGCATGTCTGTCCTCACCTTCGTCAATAGGCGGAGAAAATGCCGTATCGCTATTCATAAGCTATCTGGTATCCATAGCCCTTTTCGGACTATTCCAAGCTGTCTTTTTGGCAAATGCAGGAGGCAGTTGGGACAATGCGAAAAAGATTGTAGAGGTGGATATGAAAGCCAAGGGTACTCCATTACATGATGCATCCGTTGTGGGAGACACTGTGGGCGATCCGTTTAAAGACACGTCCTCCGTCGCTCTCAACCCTATAATCAAGTTCACTACCCTATTCGGACTTTTGGCTATGGAAATAGCTATAAGCGAAGCATTCAGAAACATTGCTCCATATATAGGCATAGTATTTTTCATCATAGCTTGTTATTTCGTTTACAGATCATTCTATAAAATGAGAATAGACCAATGAACGATTTAACGGACGAACTGTTTGCCAAGCATAATTTACCGGATGCGGAACTGAAAACACTGATAGACTGTCAAACGGATAGTCCCGAAGAGGAATATCTGTTTGACAAGGCGGTGGAAAAACGTAAGGAAATATATTCCAACGATATCTTCATAAGAGGTCTTATAGAATTCAGCAACTACTGTAAAAACAACTGCTTATATTGCGGAATAAGGGCTGCCAATGAAAAGGCGGAAAGATACCGTCTGACCAAGGAAGAAATATTGGAATGTACAGACTACGGTTATAGCCTGGGATTCAGAACATTCGTATTGCAATCGGGAGAAGACCCCTTTTTCAACGATAAAGACATTTGCGAGATAGTCTCATCCATAAAGTCAATGCACGATGATTGTGCCGTCACTTTATCAATAGGAGAGAAATCGAAAAAAGTCTACAAAGATTTCTTCGAAGCAGGTGCAGACCGTTATCTTCTAAGACATGAAACCGCAAACATACAGCATTACGGATTGCTTCATCCCAAAAGCATGAGCTTGTCCGTAAGGAAACAATGTCTTTTTGACTTGAAGGAAATAGGATTTCAGGTAGGTTCAGGATTCATGGTCGGCTCGCCGTATCAAACTTTGGACAATCTGGTGGAAGACATAAGATTCTTACAAGAACTGGACCCGGAAATGATAGGTATAGGTCCTTTCCTGCCGCATAAGGATACTCCTTTCGCTTCTCAAAACAAAGGCAGTATGTCAAGATGTCTGCACATTATAGCAATACTCAGACTGATGTTCCCTTATTCACTCATACCTTCGACAACCGCATTGGGCACTATCAACCCCCATGGAAGGGAAATGGGACTAAAGGTAGGTGCAAATGTGGTCATGCCGAATCTCTCTCCGAAAAAGGTAAGGGAAAAATATCTGTTGTACAACGACAAAGCATATACCGGACTGGAATCGGCCGAAGGTCTACGACTATTGCAAGCCGAAGTCGAAAAAGACGGCTACAGAATAGTCATAGACCGAGGTGATGCAAAACGCAAACAAAACTGATACTGACCGAAGCCATTACTTGCATATAGAATCCTTCAGAAGCATCAGCCTGTTAACTATATTCACTTCACTGACCCCACTGTCAAAATCCAATGACAACAATTCCACATCCGGATATATCTGCTTTATTCTGTTCTCAACACCCTTGCTTATAATGTGATTCGCAATACATCCGAAAGGTTGAAGACTTATTACGGCATCAGCCTTTTGTTTTGCATATGATACTATTTCGGCAGGAAGCAGCCAGCCTTCCCCAAACTGAGTTACCAAAGGCAGAATATGCTTTACGTCATCGGCCAACTGAAAAACATCTTCCAATGGAGAGTAATATCTGAATCCGGAAAGGACATTGTTAAACCTTTCTATTTCCTTTCTCACAAAGAAATAAAAACCGTCAAACACAAAATCCGGAATCTTTGAACTGTCCAGATTGTATTCCATCTTTGCTTTGCGGTTCACAAAACTCTGTGTGAAAAACGATGTAAGCGTAGGCGGCAGAACCTCCATGTTTTGAGAAATAAGCCATGACACCACATCCTTGTTGGCAAAGCTGTGAAATTTCAAGAAAATCTCCCCTACTATTCCTACCTTTTTCAATGGCACATATTCTTTCGGAAGCAATGAATTGAAGTTATTGACCGCCTCTTTCAACAATGAAAATACTGCCTTTCTGTTGCGATTCAATACCATAGGTTTCGCTCTGGATATATAACTGTTTCTTAAATCCTCCGCCTTCGCCTTGTCCCTCACTCTTACAACGGCAGAATGATACATCTTCGAAAGACAGTCTCCGAAGAGCAAAGCCGAAAAAGCTATGGGCAAAACCTTAAACCAGTTCATCCTAAAACCCGGCTGATTGTTCGATATGTCAGTACCCATGGTAACGGACACAACGGGCACTTGCGAAAAACCGGCATCAACCAAAGCCTTGCGTATTATGGGATAGTAACTGGATGCACGACATTGTCCGCCTGTCTGAGTGATTCCTACGGCAACGGTATTCAAATCATACCTGCCGGATTGCAAAGCCTTTATCATGTCACCCACAATAAGGGTGGCAGGATAACAAACCTCATTGTTGGAATATTTCAACCCCAAATCTGCCGACACGGCGTCACTTTTAGGCAATACTTCCAGCTTATATCCGCTTATTTCGAATATCTCCGGCAAAAAAGGAGAGGCATAATCGGTAAAAAAAGGAGCCAGAATGGTACGTTCCCTGTCCTGCCTGTCGAACAGCTTGGTATTGACAAAATCCTTCACCCTCGTATCTAACGACTTCTTCAACTTCAGGCTTTCTATCAAGCTTCGTATTCTAAGACGCATGGAACCGACGTTGTTAATATCGTCAACCTTTATTACGGTACAAACCTTATTGTAGCGTTTCAGTATGTTCGCTACCTCATCCAGCAAAAAAGCATCAGGCCCGCAGCCAAAGGAGGTAAGCTGAACATAATTGACCGTATCATTCTGTTGCCCGACCCATTTTGCAGACTTTACTATACGATTCATGTAAGCCCACTGCGAAATCATGTAAGTATCCTGCATCTCCATTGTCCTGTCGCCCCTGAGCAAATCATCACTTATTACGGTAACTCCAAGGTCGGAAATGATTGTACTTAACTTATGCTGTATCAAAGCGTCCGTATGATAAGGCCTTGCCGCCAAAAGTATAACCATTCTGTTCTCACCCAAAGCCGTATCAAGGTATTCCTTTGCCTTGTCCCTTACGTCTTTTTCATAATCCATCTGAGCGCGTGCGGCCTTTTCGACGGCTCTTTCCACAAAGTCATCCGAACAATCCATATGCCCGTATTCCGAAGCAAGTTGCCGGATATAACGCTTGAAACTCTTAACGAACAACCTTTTGTCCTTGAACGTAAAAACGGGATTGTCCACCTTGACATCATCATTGCCGTAAACCAGCAACTGGTTTTTTATCACCGTATTGTAAGACGAAACTATGGGACAGTTGTATGAATTGGCGGCAGTGGCATCGTCCTGTTTCTCATAAACCACATAAGGAAAGAATATCCTGTTCAGACCCTTTTCCACAAGATTGTTTACATGAGCATGCACCAACTTGGCGGGGAAACATATATTTTCGCTGATAACCTGACTCAATCCGCCTTCATATTGTTCATAAGTAGACAAATCACTCAAAACGAGCCTTATTCCGAAACATGAAAACAAACTCTGCCAAAAAGGAAAGTCCTCAAACATGTTCAATACCCTCGGAACACCCAACTCCATTACAGCATCCTCCACCTTCTCCTGTGCAAACACCCTTTCTATCTTGTAATCGTATATATTGCTGCCCTTTTCGAATTTCGACCTGGACGTAAACACTTTCTCGCACTTGTTGCCGGAATGATATGTCATGGAATTTTCAAAGACATATTTGGTCACCATGCAATTGTTTTCACATCCCCTGCAATTGATTTCCTTTGTGGTGTAACCGGACACATGTCCGTTGAAGGCAGTCTTTTTTCTCTCCTTCAGGTATTTTTCCTTTGCGTAAAGCGCACAACCGTAAGCTCCCATCAGTTCGGGATTACTGCTTCTGAACACCTTTACCGACAACATATTCTCAAAAGCCTTGACAATACTGTCGTTTTTCATGGTTCCGCCCTGTACGACTATATTTTTGCCTATGGCCAGAGAGTTCAGTTTCAACACCTTGTAAAGACAGTTTCTGACCACTGAATAGGACAAACCCGCAGAAATATCGGCAACCGTCGCCCCTTCCCGCAGGAATTGTTTAACCTTGGAATTCATGAAAACAGTACAGCGCGTACCCAAATCACACGGTTCCTTTGCAAAGCAGGCAAGGCGGGCAAAATCCGCAACACTGTACGAAAGAGTATTGGCAAAGGTCTCTATGAAGGAGCCGCATCCCGAAGAGCAGGCCTCGTTTATCTCTATCCTGTTCAGAACCCCGTCCTCAATATACAAAGCCTTCATGTCCTGTCCCCCTATGTCAAGTATAAAATCCACCTCAGGACAAAAAACCTTCGCGGCCTTGTAATGGGCGATAGTCTCGACTATCGAATAATCCAATGAAAATGCAGCCCTTATCAAATCCTCCCCGTAACCTGTTGAACATGCAGCCAGGACATCGGGTCTTGCCCCGCTCTGTTCACATGCCTTGTCAAACCGCTCCAAGGCCGCAACGGTCGCCTCCAACGAATTGCCTCCGTTTTTGGAATAATCGAAAAACAATATGTTGTCTTCCATGTCGGAAACAACCACCTTGGTAGTTGTGGAACCTGAATCTATACCCAGAAAACAGCCTCCCTCAAATCCTTTCAAATCCCTCCTCTTCTCCATCCTGCGTTTTTCGGAAAGCCAACGGGAATACTCCTGTTCATTTTCAAAAACAGGTTCCAACCTGTTGCCCCTGTCATTGTCCTTAAAGTCCTCCAAAGCCTCCAGTTTCCCTATCAACTCACCTGCCGTCAAACAAAAACCCTCTCCTTTCCCTGAATAAACGCTTCCCATTGCAGGTATGAGATTGGAACAATCAAGACAGACAACATCCTTTGCACTTATATGCAGAAGTTTCACAAATGCCTCCCTCAAAGACGATATATAGGTCAAAGGTCCTCCGCAAAAC
>DXGG01000179.1 GCA_019114015.1 Candidatus Onthomorpha intestinigallinarum
GGGCAAGGCCTTTGTTGAGAAAATGGCCAAGGAAGGATTTACCGTAACATTCGATGCGGTCGATACTTCAAACTACGAACAGGTATGTGCGGCAGCAAAGAAAGTGTTCGTGGCCAACGGAAAGGCTGACATATTGGTAAACAATGCCGGAATAACCAACGATTCCACGTTGAAGAAAATGACGCCTGAACAATGGCAGTCGGTGATAGACATAAACCTTACCGGAACGTTCTATTGCACAAAGGCGGTAAACCAATACATGGTTGATGCAGGCTGGGGCAGAATAATAAACGTGTCTTCCGTTGTGGGACTTTACGGAAACTTCGGCCAAACCAACTATGTGGCTACAAAGGCAGGAGTGATAGGCATGACCAAGACCTTGGCAAGAGAGCTTGGCAGAAAAGGCGTGACGGTCAATGCCGTGGCACCGGGTTTCATTGCGACGGACATGGTGGCCAAGATGCCTGAAGATGTTCTTGCATCCATGAAGGCAAAGGTGCCTGTGGGACGTTTGGGAGAGCCTGAGGACATAGCAAATGCGTTTTGCTTCCTTGCTTCCGATGAAGCGGCATACGTCAACGGTGCAGTATTGTCGGTCGATGGCGGTATGACGGTATAATTTTCGGATATTGAAAAAGGAAAAGCCCGGTTCTCAATGACGAACCGGGCTTTTTTTTGCCTTATTACCATATGTGTCGCTTTATTTTCCGAACTTCTTGGACAGCTTGTCCAACATGTCCACCGTCATTGTCTGAAGGTTGTACTTTGGTGCAAATCCCCATTCTTCCCTTGCGCATGAGTCATCCATCCAGTTAGGCCATGAATCGGCTATCTTCTGTCTTATGGCATCGAATTCATACGTCATCTTGAAGTCCGGCTTATGCTTTCTCACCTCTGCATAAATCTCTTCAGGGTCAAAGTGCATTGCCGTTATGTTGAACGAGTTGCGGTGAACCAGCTTTGAAGGGTCTGCCTCCATGAGGTTGATGGCCGCATCCAAAGCGTCTGGCATGTACATCATGTCAAGCATCGTTCCCGGTTTCAGAGGGCAGACAAAGTCTTCACCCTTTACTGCGGCATAGTATATGTCAACGGCATAGTCCGTAGTGCCTCCACCCGGAGGCGTTACATTGGATATCAGTCCCGGAAAACGAACCGAACGGGCATCCACACCGAAACGCTCATAGTAATAGTCACCCAAAAGTTCTCCAGTAACCTTTGTAACCCCGTAAATAGTCTTAGGACGCTGTATTGTGTCCTGAGGAGTGCCGTTCAATGGCGTGGTGTCTCCGAATGCACCTATTGAAGAAGGCGTGAACAAGGCACACTTCTTCTCTCTCGAAATCTCAAGACAGTTCAACAAGGCTCCCATTCCGACATTCCAGCCCAACATGGGATTCTTTTCAGCCGTTGCCGAAAGAATGGCCACAAGGTTGTAAATGGAGTCGATTTTGTATTTGTCGACAATTGCGGCTATTTCCTCCGCCTTTGTGGCGTCACAGGCCGCCATCGGACCCGTCTGTTGTATTTCCTTTGTCAGACGCTCCGGATTTATGTCGGTGGCAATCACATTGCCATCTCCGTAAACCTCTCTCAATCTCATTGTAAGCTCGCTTCCAATCTGTCCGCCAGAGCCTAAAACCAATATTCTCTTCATCTTGTTATGATGTTACGTTTTTTATTACCGCTGTGTAAAAACGCTGCAAAGTTACGAAATAAACTTTGAAAACACGGGTAAAAAACCGAATAGAAAAACAGTACGGTAATTGCATTTTCCTCTTTCTTTGTTTGGCGTAAATGAAACGAAGAAAGAAATTTTCCTTTCTTTGTTTCATTTTTCTGAAATAAAGATTCGTTGCATGAATTCCAAGTAACTGAATGACAGTGACTTGATTTTGATGTGTTTTTTCGTTCAAATAAAATTTGCAATCAATGTTGAAATATTATCAAATTCCTACCTGCTTTTATTTGCAAGAAAGGAAAAAAAACGTACCTTTGTTTGGAAAACTTAAAACAAAGTGATGAAATAACGTAAAACAAGGTGTTTCAGACGATTGAAGACAATTAGAGTCTTGAGTACGTTTTCTGGAATAACATTGGGTAAATAGATTCAATAATTAAAACGACGGGTCGATGATATAACAGACATGCACGAAAATGAAAAAGATTATGCTTTTGTTTATGGTATTTGTCGGAATCGGTTTTACGGGATGTACTACCAAAGTTCTTGTAACAAGTGTTGAAAAGTATGATGAATGTATCAATGAAGCTAAGGCCGATTTGCAAAAACACGGTTACGAATTGTCGGGCATGGCAACTGAAACCAAAAATGAACCTTTGGTGGTAGGCGCTTATTATTCCAGTAAAATGGGCAGCAGTTCTATTCTTTCGAATGATTTTTACGATCAGGAGGTTTATTCTTTCTCCAACAGTAATGGGGACGAGGTGGAATTTACCATGAAATACAGGGGCAGGTACAGCAAATATACCGATACCGTTTGCCTTGTTACGGTGGATTTGATTGGATGCAAGACGTCCAAAGTAGAAGATTATGACAAGTTCTGCGGAGAAAATTCCATTATAAAACAGAAACTGGGCAATATGGAGCAGGATATGAAAGTCAGCGCTTACAGTCCCGGAAAGACTTCGCTGCTTACGACATCCATTTTGTTGGCTACCGTTTTGCCGTTCATTTTCCTGTTGTGATTTCAGAGGATTGTCCCTGTTTACATGTTTAAAAGTGGATATGTTGTTCGGTTTGCTGGAGCCGATTTGTTGATTGAATGAGGTGAACTAAAAACCGGACAATGGACTTTGCGTATCTGTAAAGATTTAAAGACATAAAAAACGTTCTTGCTTACACTTGGCAATGCCGGTATTGTGATGAGTTGGAGTTCCACGTTTTTTTATGTCTTTTAAATGATGCAATGAATTGAAATGTCTTGGGACGGACAATATTAAAACATGTAATTATGAAAAAATTTATTGGATTTGCGGTGGTGCTTTTGTTTTCTGCCGTGCTGTATGCTCAAAAGGATGTCACTGAATTTCTCGGCATACCTGTGGATGGTACAAAGCAGCAGATGATTGAGAACCTGAAGGCAAAGGGTTTTGTTTACGACAGTCAGAAAGATGTATTGAGCGGAGAGTTTAACGGTGAGGAGGTATCGATATCAATTCAGACACAAGGCAACAAGGTTTGGAGAGTTACCGTAGTTGATGAAAATTACAGAGATGAAACTCAAATCAAGATAAGGTTTAATAAACTTGTCCGTCAATTTGAAAATAAAGAATCTTACCTTGAATGTAAAGCACCATATTGGGCATATTATATTAAAGCGTCGGCTCTACAGAAAGGTTTGCTTTCAGAGGAAGAAATTCCGGAACTGTTTGATGATTTCTTATATGTCCAAAAAATAAGTGATAATGAAAATATAGGGAATGGTATAATGATAAACAAGAAAAAGTATCAAGCTCTTTTTCATCAGCTCAGCAAATCAATAGATGAAGATGCAGAAGAAGTAGTCAATAAATTTCAGAAAGAATTGAAAGAATTGCAGAACTCTGACGAATATAAGGAAGTGACAGGATGGGCATCTCAATATACTGAAGATGAATACACTGAAGAAATGATAAAGAGAAAAGACAAAATAGATGATTTGGCAAAATCTAAATTTATAGAATACATTAAAGCAATGGAACGTGCTGTTGTTGTTCCTTCATCAATGAAACAAGTATGGTTTACTATTGCCGAAAGCGGAGGACAATATGGCATTATGATGTTTTACGAAAACAAATACAACAAGGCGGACGGCAGCGACTTGTAATCGTTATTTGAATATTCTTAAATGAAAAAAGAGCAACCGACCTTCAAAATTCCTTTGAGGTCGGTTACTCTTTTATGCGGACTAATCCTTGTATTGTGTCCGTCTTATTTTAATACGCCAAAATGAGATATTCTCCGGATTGTTATATATTTTGGTAAAATACAATCTTACGGTTGTCCTTATTTTTTTACATAGACTATGCCGTGCCAATCTAACTTTTGTACCTTGTCGGATTTGATTATGATGTCCATATTATCAGAACCCTTTTCATCCAAAACAGTCAATGAAGGATTCTTGCTTTCTTTATTGATTTCAATATTGCTCGACACTTCTGTCTTATCAGGAAAGACAAAGGTCATCTTGTCGTTTTTAATGACAAGTTCAGTAGGTACTGCCTTATCATAAAGAAAAGATGAAACATCATCTCTTGTTTTATCATCCAAAATGAGAACAGTTGCAAGCTCTGTTCCATTTGAATCAGCTGTTTCAGAAATATACTTCGTTATATTGGAATTCTCTTTGTCCAATATATATTTTCCATTAACATCCTGCGCAAATATTGCTACGCTACATAAAACGGATACTGCTAAAAAACTAAATAATTTCTTCATAATTGAGATCTTGTTTTTAATTTGATTAAACTTAAATATTTGTTTACGATATCCAATAAATCCTTACATTCATTGGACTTTAACCAATTGCCAAAAGAGGCAAAGCTACTGCTAAAAAAACTTCTTTTTCATTTTCTTGTGATTTTAAATTAAACATACATTTTACAACAATCCGGATGTTGTTATATTCAACGTTGCAATATTACAATAAATTCTTGAATAAACCAAATAAAATGAAGTTTTTTTTGATTTTATCTTTTTGTTTGCTTGTTCTTTTTGTAATGACAAACAGTAATGCCTTTAATCTCAGGCTTGTATACTCATCTGTATAAAAAAGAAGAAACGATTATTCAATCGTTTCTTCTTTTTATGCGGACTAATCCTTGTATTGTGTCCGTCTTATTTTATCACGCCCAATTTTTTTCCAATCTTGGTGAAGGCGGCAATACACTTGTCAAGGTGTTCCTTTTCATGCGCTGCGGAAACCTGAACCCTTATTCTCGCCTGTCCCTTAGGCACTACAGGATAATAAAAACCTGTCACGTATATTCCTTCCTTCTGCAATTCGGCGGCAAAGTCCTGCGAAAGCTTTGCATCGTAAAGCATCACCGCACATATTGCCGACTGGGTCGGTTTTATGTCGAAGCCGGCCTCCTTCATCTTCTTTACGAAGTAATCCGTATTGCCGTGCAACTTGTCCTGAAGGTCGTTGGTCTTGTCTATTAGGTTGAACATCGCAATGCCGGCTGCGGCAACCATTGGAGGAATTGAGTTGGAGAAAAGGTAAGGTCTGGAGCGTTGACGCAACATCTCTATTATTTCCTTCTTTCCGGTGGTGAATCCGCCTATCGCGCCGCCGAATGCCTTGCCCAAAGTACCGGTAAGTATCTCTATCTTGCCTCTGAGGTCGTACTGTTCGGTAGTTCCTCGTCCCGTTTTGCCCACAACACCTGCCGAGTGGCTCTCGTCAACCATAACCATGGCATCGTATTTCTGTGCAAGAGCGTATATCTTGTCCAAAGGAGCCACGTTGCCGTCCATTGAGAACACACCGTCTGTAACTATCAGACGGAAACGACACTTTTGCGCCTCTTGCAGTTGTTTTTCCAAATCCTCCATGTCGGCATTGGCATAACGGAAACGCTGTGCCTTGCAAAGACGTACGCCGTCTATGATGGAGGCATGGTTCAAAGCGTCGGAGATGATTGCATCCTGTTCGTTCAACAAAGGTTCGAACACTCCTCCGTTGGCATCGAAACATGCGGCATAAAGGATTGTGTCTTCCGTTCCGAAGAACTCCGCAATCTTTCTTTCAAGTTCCTTGTGCAAATCGCCCGTTCCGCAGATGAAACGCACCGAACTCATTCCGTAGCCCCTTTCATCCATGGCTTTCTTTGCCGCCTCGATAAGTATCTTGCTGTCTGCAAGACCAAGATAGTTGTTGGCGCAGAAATTCAACACGTCTCCCGCATCCGCCGTCTTGATTGCGGCCGACTGTGGCGTCACTATCACTCTTTCGTTCTTGTAAAGACCTGCATCTTTAATGCCTTGTATCTCTTCCTGTAGATACTTCTGAAAATTGTTGTACATATCCGTTAAACTTTAATCTTTGTTTCCAAAACGTCCTGCAAAGGTAATATTTGTTGATTACAAAGCCAACAAAAAACGTATTTTTTTTCTTTTTCCCTTTTCAGGAAAGCGTAAAATGTCTTCTGAAAAGAAAAAAATGAATTCGGAATCCGTTTTTTTCTTTTCTGAAAAGGGCTTTGTCTTACGGGGAATGGAATAAATTTCCTACTTTTGCATTATGGCAAATTTGAGCGGGAAACTGGATTCTCCCATATTCGGCACGCTTGGGCGGGTGGCCGACGAACTGAATATGGAAACCTATGTCGTGGGTGGCTTTGTCAGGGACTGCATAATGCACCGTCCCTGCGTGGACATAGACATAGTCACCATAGGCAGCGGGATAGAGCTGGCGGAAAAGGTACACGAGGCTTTGGGCGACAAATCCTCGGCAGTGTCCGTGTTCAGGAATTTCGGCACTGCAATGCTTCATTTCACCGAAG
>DXGG01000180.1 GCA_019114015.1 Candidatus Onthomorpha intestinigallinarum
CCGTTGTGGAGAACGGCTCATTGGAGGACGACCAGAACAGGAGGGATTTCACCATAAACGCATTGGCGATTTGTCTGAACAGGGAACGTTTCGGTCTTCTTTTGGACCCTTTCGACGGAATAAGGGACATCGAAAACCATATCATACAGACTCCGCGCGATGCGGACATAACCTTTTCGGATGACCCCTTGCGTATGCTCCGTGCCATACGTTTTGCATGCCAACTGGACTTTTCGATAGCCGACCACACGTTCGAGGCCATTGCACGCAATGCCCACAGGATAGAAATCGTGTCAATGGAGAGGAATATCGAAGAGATAAACAAGATGATTCTTTCGCCGCATCCCTCCATGGGTTTCAGGCTTATGGACAAGTGCGGACTGCTTGAGAGGATTCTGCCCGAGCTTGTCCGCCTCAAGGGTACGGAGTCGGTGGGCGAAAAGACGCACAAGGACAACTTCAAGCATACCCTCGAGGTTTTGGACAACATATCGAAGAAAACGGACAACCTCTATTTGCGTTGGGCGGCCATACTGCACGACATAGGAAAGCCATATTGCAAGAAGTTCGACAGCCGTACGGGTTTTTCGTTCCACGGGCACGAACTGAAGGGCAGCAGGATGGTAAGGCATATCTTCAAGCGTCTTCGCCTGCCTTTGAACGACAAGATGAAATATGTGGAAAAGCTCGTAAGCCTTCACTTGCGTCCTATCGTTCTGGCCGAGGACGTTGTGACGGATTCCGCCGTCAGACGCCTTGTCTTCGATGCCGGAGAGGACATAGACGACCTTATAACGCTTTGTCAGGCGGACATAACCTCCAAGAACTACAACAAGGTGCGGCAGTACATGCACAACTTCGAGATAGTGAAGCGGAAGATAGTCGAGATAGAGGAGAAGGACAGGATAAGGAATTTCCAGCCTCCGGTAAGCGGGGAGGACATCATGGAGATGTATGATGTAAGTCCTTGCAGGGAGATAGGGGTGATAAAGACCAGGATAAAGGATGCCATATTGGACGGGCTTATCCCGAACGAGCGGGAGGCTGCCTTGGAACTGATGCATGCCGAGGCTGAAAAACTCGGACTAAAACGCAGATGAAGGACAAACGGTTGATAGTTGTGGCGGGCCCGACCGCTTCGGGCAAGACGGCGATGAGCATAGAGCTGGCCAGAAGGCTGGATACGGAGATTGTGTCTGCCGATTCGAGACAGTTTTACAGGGAGTTGAAGATAGGCGTTGCCAGTCCCTCGGAGCAGGAGTTGCAAATGGCCAAACACAACCTTGTAGGGCACATATCGGTTTGTGAGCCATACAACGTGGCGCGGTACGAGCATGACGCGATGAGAGAGTTGGAGAGGATATTTTCCGAACATGACACGGCCATACTTACGGGCGGCAGCGGCTTGTATATCAAGGCGGTGTGCGAAGGGCTGGACCTTATGCCCGAATCCGACGCAAAGGTGCGCATGGAGCTGAACGAGCTGTTCGTCACACAAGGCATAGAGCCGTTGCAAAGGGAGCTTCAGGCCAGAGACCCGGAATACTGGCGGATTGTTGACAGACAGAACCACATAAGGCTCATACGAGCCCTTGAGGTTTGCAGAACGAGCGGCAGGCCTTATTCTTCCTTTCGCACGGGGGGCGGTAAGGAACGCGCATTCGAGATAGTGAAGATAGGAATAAGGAGGGAAAGAGACGAACTGTTGGAAAGGATATACAAGAGGGTTGACCTTATGATGCGTGAGGGGCTTTTGAAGGAGGCGGAAGGCCTTTTGCCTTACAGACATCTTCAGGCCTTGAACACCGTAGGCTACAAGGAGCTGTTCGAATACTTCGACGGTAAGGTGACATTGGAACAGGCAACGGAGAACATAAAGATAAACACGCGCAGATATGCCAAGCGTCAGATGACATGGTTCTGCAAGGACAGGCAGATTCATTGGATTGATGTCGAAAAAGGAATGGATTGGCAATGGTTAGGAATATAGCATTATTGTTTTTGTCACTGTTGGCGGCGAACGAGACGTTTTCCCAACAGGAAGAGAAGGAGAACCTGATATTCAACGGTTCGTTCGAGGAGCATTTCTATTGTCCCCAGAGGATAGAGCCTTACGGGCAGATGATGGAGGTCGAGGCGTGGTGGCAGCCCACGGGAGGTTCCTCGGACTATTATCACCCCTGCGGGGGAAAACAGTGCAGGGTGCCGAAGAACAAGTTGGGATACCAGTATCCCAGAACGGGGCAGGCAATGGTCGGAATATATGTCTCCAAGACCGATTACAGGGAATACATACAGACCGAGCTGAAATATCCCTTGGAGGCGGGAGAGCGTTACAGGCTCAGGTTCTGGGTAAGCCTTTCGGAGTATTCCACCGGTGCGGTGGCGACGATAGGAGGCTTGTTTACGGATTACAGGATAGAGGACGGGACGAGGGAATTGCTTACGAACAATTCCAAGAAAAGCTACAACAACGGGGTAAGGCAGGAAATAGCCAAGATATTTGAGCCTCAGGTGGTTAATCCTTTTGACAAACCCTTGTTGGATACGGCTCAGTGGCAGATGATAGAAGGGGAGTTTGTGGCCAAGGGCGGTGAGAGATTTCTGACGATAGGTAACTTCTACCCGGCCGAACAAAGCAATGTGCTCTTTCCGCGATACCTGAAAGAGATTCTGCCGGGTGCTTACTATTATATTGACGATGTGGAACTGTATTGCCTGACATGTTCGGACAAAAAACAGATAAGCGAGAACATAACGGTGACGAAAAAGAAAGACGAAAAGGAGTATGAAATCGGACAGGTGATTGTTTTGGAGAACATCTTCTTCGATTTTGACAAGAGCGTCATACTGCCGCAGAGTTTCATGGAGCTGAAAAAGCTGATGGACATACTGAACGCTTATCCTTCCATGCGCATAGAGCTTTCGGGACATACCGACAGCAAGGGAAGCGACAGATACAACATGAAACTGTCCGAGGAAAGGGCAAAGGCCGTCTATGACTATCTTTTGAGCAAGGGCATAGACGAGAAAAGGCTTTCGTTCAAGGGATACGGAGCCAAGCGTCCCATAGCCGACAATGCAACCGACGAGGGCAGAAGTCGGAACAGAAGAGTGGAATTCAAAATAGTCTCCATGTGATGGAAAAACAGATACATCCCCTTGTGGACAAAAGGATAGAGGACTACTGCGAAAAACACTGCTCCAAGGAAACGGACGCTCTTCGTTTCATCGACAGACAGACCCATATCAAATTCCTCAAACCCAACATGATAAGCGGCAACTGGCAGGGCAGCCTGCTGAAGATACTTTCCCTTTTGGTCAAACCCAAACGCGTGCTGGAGATAGGCACCTTTACCGCCTATTCAACCTTTTGTCTGGCCGAGGGACTGCAAGAGGGCGGAGTGGTTCATACGATAGAAAAGGACCCTCTGCTGAAGGATTTCATCCTTTCGACGACGGAATCGTTCGGATACGGCGACAGGATAAGGCTTCACACCGGAAACGCCCTTGAGGTCATGGATGAAATAGAGGGAGACTTCGACTTGATTTTCATAGACGCCGACAAGGCCAACTATCCCCTTTATTTCGACAAGTGCGTCACGCGTCTGAACAGCGGAGGCCTTATGATAGCGGACAACATACTGTGGTATGGCAAAGTGGTTCTGCCGGTGCATGAATCGGATAAGGAAACAAAGGCGATAATGCGGTTCAACGACATGGTCTGTCAGGACGACAGGCTGGAGAAAGTGATAATACCGCTACGCGACGGCCTTATGGTAGCCAGAAAGAAGTGAACGGAAGATCCTCCATGAACATTGACGGGAACCTGCCCGAAAACGGTCCCACCCCGTAAGGGTTGTAGTACACCGAATAGGGATTGTGGTATGAGAAAGGATTGTTCGACTCTATGAACGTCAGGGAAAGGTCTATGAAAGAGTCGTCCTTGAGCTTGTAACGCATGCGCGCATTGAATCCCACCGTGCCGAGGTTGGACGTATGGAAACGGTTGTCCAGCCCTCCGAGGCTTATGTTGTCGAAAAAGGCCGTTACGCTTACAATCATCCTCGGATTGACCGCTATGTCCGCACCTGCATAGGCCGCAGTCTTCCTGTAACGGTCCGAATAGGGCGCCTTGTCTTCCGTTTGGCTGAAAGCATTGGTGTGTATGAAGCCGACGTCGGCACCGATGCGGAAGTTGACCTTTGGGGTTATCCACGAGGAATATTCCACGCTCACGTCATTGGACAGATAGCGGTATCCGCAGAAATCCCTTCCCATGAAAGCACCCATGCTCAGGCGGACGGAAGAACTGTCCTGCTCAAGCAGCCTTTGGGAATGAGCCCCCGCAGAAACCAAACAAAGCAAAAACAATATCGCAAACCTTTTCATATTCCCCAAAAAGAACGCCGCAACGACGCGTTTTGTTGCTTAACGACTGTTATTTTACCAACGTATGCCGTGATCCCAGTTGTCAAAGAAATAGGTTATGTTGAAGGATATGACATGCTGACGCGGCGACATCGGTGCGTCTATGCCGAAATAGTCGAAGGAATTTACCGCGTCTATGTTTTTGGTCTCGTATCTGGCTTTGAATTCCTTGTTGTAGTCATAAAGAGGCAGTGCGCTTATCTGATAGTTTATCATGAACTGAAAGCTCTTGTATTCCACTCCCAGACCGACCTCAAAACCCGCATCCACGCTCCATGTACCGTCCGTTGCGAAAGTGTCGTTTCTGTCCTTCCAATAGGTTGCCCCGTGTACCGTAGGCTCGAAACAGATAAGGTTGCTCTGTCCCGTTTCGGGGTTTATGGTCGGTGTGTTGGTTGTTATGTGCTGCGGTCTCGGACTCCTCTCCTCTCCGTAGTGGTCCTCGAAGTCCGTGAAGCCGTGCAGTCCCACTCCGACGAAGACCCCCGCCGAAGCAAGTATGCGCCAGTCGTCGCTCAATTCGTATTTGTAAACCATGTTGACCGGAATCTGGAGATAGTTGGCCGAAGCGGAAATCTCCACGTTCTGTGTGTTGAGCTTGTATCCCTTTGTGTAGTACAGCAGGTTGGCCTGCAAGAACCAACTGTCCGAAAGCTCGGCCTGAAGAGCCAGTCCGGCATTGAATCCGTACTTGAACGGTTCGGTATCCGTAAAACCTACGTAGTTGAGTCCGGCATCGTAATAGGCCAGACCGTTGTATATGTCCAGACCATTTGCAGAGGTCAGGTCGCTCATGTTGAAGCCCGCTCTTACTCCCAGTCTTATGAGCGGAGCTCTGTTTCTTCTTTGTGCGTACAGGTCATTCAGACCCGCGAAAACAACACTTATCAACAGCAGTGCAAAAAATATCTCTTGTTTCTCATGGATGATTTTTTTTTCGTTCTTTCAAGTGCAAATATACCAATTTATTTGATTATCCGAATCGTATTGCGTTTTTTTTTCTTTTTATGTTCCGTGCAAGTTTAAGGTTATCTTTGTAAATTGAAACGATAACGTGAAATGTGGAAACACCCGATAATACGTTGTAATGCTGATTGATTCCGAAAACATTAGGATGGTATTCCTTTCGATAGATGATATAATGGTTCAAGAACTGAAAACGTAATCCGAATGCAGGTATTTGCGTTTATTTTCAACGGTAATTTTTTTATTGTGTCATTTGGACATGCAATT
>DXGG01000181.1 GCA_019114015.1 Candidatus Onthomorpha intestinigallinarum
GAAATGGGTTATCCTTTGAATATTTTCACATCGTCAAGTGATGATGCGGAATTTTATATTCAGAATTATTATCCGTTTCCATCCTTTTTTGCCTGTTTCGGCAACAATGCCGGAGTTGTGACTCATGGAGAGGATTTCGTTTCTCGCCTGCAGGAGAATACCTCAATCGGAAGCGCTTCATCATTCACTGCCGCTGTTAACGGAGGTCTTGCTTTTCCGATAATCCAACAGGAAGATGTCTATACGGAATGGGAAAATCAAGTGGGTTATGTAGGAATCAAGGTGGAACATCAGGGTAATGTCCATTACGGTTGGGTAAAACTCGGAATGAATGCCGATAATACTTTTACGCTTTACGAATATGCCTATCAGGCAAGTCCGAACACTTCCATTGTTGCGGGAGACAGAGGAGCGTCGGCTTTGAGCGACGTCAGTAAGACATCGTTTTCCTTTTATCCCAATCCTGCAAAGGATGTTCTGAATCTTGACTTGAACGGCTCGTTTGAAAGTGTGGCCATATATGACATGCTTGGAAAGCAGGTTCTTTTCGTTAAGCCGGATTCCGATACGCAATCCCTGGATTTGAGTTCGTTGACAGAAGGCGTTTATGTCATTTCAGCGGTATCGAATCGAAAGACTCTGACCGAAAAGCTTATAGTGGAATAGATTTTTTTTGTCCTCCGAGAATTTCTTTTTTCGGAGGATTTCTTTTTCTTCGTTTTACCGAATTGTTTTCAGAAAAGAAAAAAATGAATTCAGAAACCGTTTTTTCATATTCAAAATTGGTCATTCCCGTAATTGTCAGTACTTTTGCAAAATATTTATATGATATTGTATGACATTTAGTGAGATAGGTTTAATCCCTGAGTTGTTGAATGCGGTAGAGGATTTGGGATTCCAGACGGCCATGCCTGTTCAAGCGGAAGCCATTCCTGTTCTTTTGCAACAAGACACCAACCTGATAGCATTGGCTCAGACCGGAACGGGTAAAACGGCTGCTTTCGGTTTGCCGATAATACAGAAAATAGACCTTGAAGGCAAACAGACCGAGGCGCTTATCATCTGCCCGACAAGGGAGTTGTGCATTCAGATAGCCAATGACTGTAAGAAGTTCGCAAAATACATTCCGAGTTGCAGCGTTGTGCCGGTGTACGGAGGGGCAAGCATGGAACTGCAGATAAAGGAGCTGAAAAAGGGAGCAAAGATAATAGTGGCCACTCCGGGCAGAATGAATGACCTTCTGTCGAGAGGGAAAGTCGATATTTCAAGAATCAAATATCTTGTTTTGGACGAGGCTGACGAAATGTTGAACATGGGTTTCAAGGAGGACTTGGACGCCATACTTTCGCAGACCCCGTTGGAGAAGAACACATTGCTGTTTTCCGCAACCATGCCAAGGGAGGTTGAAGAGATAGCGGACAACTACATAAGCAATCCCGTGCGGATACAGATAGGCAGCCGCAATCAGGGTTCGGACAATGTGAGACATTTCTATTACCTTGTGCATGCCAAGGACAGGTATCTGGCTCTGAAAAGGATAGCCGATTATTATCCGGACATATATGCCATAATCTTTTGCAGGACCAAGGTGGAGACACAGGAGGTTGCCGACATGCTAATAAAGGACGGATACAATGCGGACTCTTTACACGGTGACCTTTCGCAGGCGCAGAGAGATCATGTGATGAGCCGTTTCCGTTTGAGGAACATACAGATGCTTGTTGCCACCGATGTTGCGGCACGAGGTCTGGATGTGAGCAATCTTACCCATGTAATAAACTACAATCTTCCCGACGAACTCGAGCAGTATGTGCATCGTTCGGGCCGTACCGGCAGGGCCGACAAGCAGGGCATATCCATAGCAATCATAAACCTTGAGGAGAAGTACAAGATAAAGAACATAGAGCGTCTTATAAGGAAAAGTTTCGAGAAGGCTCGTATTCCGACCGGCAAGGAGGTGTGTCGCAAGCAATTGTTCAACATGATAAACAGGGTTGAACAAACTGTGGTGAATGATCAGGAGATAGAGGATTTTCTGCCTGAGATAGTAGCCAAGTTAAGCTGGCTTGAAAGGGACGAACTCATCAAGAAATTCGTTTCTTTGGAGTTCAACAGGTTTCTGGATTATTACAGGGATGCTCCCGATTTGAACGTCGATGAAAGCAAACCGGCGGAGAAAACAAGGAAATCCGGAGTCAAAAATGCCAGGTCGGACAAGGGTGGACATTTCACCCGTCTGTACATATCTTTGGGACATAAGGACAGGATAGTTCCGCAGAGGATAATAGGGCTTATAAACGATTTTACTCCGAGGACAAGGGTTGAGATAGGCAGGATAGATATCATGGACGGTTTTTCTTACATAGAGGTGGATACCAAGTCGGTTGAGAATGTCCTTGATGCATTTGAGGGCAAGTTTTTCAAGGGACGTCCTCTCAAAGTTGAGGTAGCCGAGGGCAGGCCTCAGAAAAAGAGCCGTAACAAATCCGTAGAAAGGCGGAAGGATTTCAATTCAAAAAAATCAAA
>DXGG01000182.1 GCA_019114015.1 Candidatus Onthomorpha intestinigallinarum
GTCTCAATCTCAGTGCCTCCCTGGGCTTCAGATACTACTTCTAGACATTAAGTGCTTAAATATCGAGCTTTTGTTTTTTTACTGTTTCTTTCATTAGCATTTCCTGCGAGGACTGCTGATGACAGTACATACATTCGGCTTTACGGTCAGTTAATGCGTTCCGGGCAGTATGAGAAAGCAATGGAGAATGCTTTAAGTTTCCGTAAGACGGCGTATTCTTTGAGTAGTGAGTCTAGAAAAATGCTTGCAGACAGTTATGTCGCGCAAGTGTTTTTGGCGATGGATATTTACGATTCAGCGAAGGTATATTTGGATAATGCCAAGGCTCTTTGGGATGGGATGGATTCTGCTTTGAGAGAGGATATGGCGTATTCTGCTTTTCTTACGGTATGTAATGGTTTGGGAATTTACTATGTGACAGATAAGCGGGACTATGAGAAAGCAATAACCTGTTTTTATAAAGGTCAGCAGTTGGCACAAGTTATGGAAGATTATTCCAACTATGCAATACTTGGATCCAACATGGTAGTCACATACTTTATGAGAAAAGATACATCCGGATTGAAATATGCGCAGGAGATCTACAGGTACGGTTATGAACTTCATAACGAATATGTGAGATTTACCGGCTCGTATGTTACAGCATTGATGTATTTCCTTAAAGGTGATATGGTGAATGCCGGGCTATATATAGAGGAGACGATGCAGGATGTAGACAATCTGTTTGATAGAATGGGGGTGTATCGTCTTTATGCTGATATTCTGAGCATGAAAGGAGATGTCTTCAAGGCAGAGAAATATTACAAACTTGCTCTTTCCTGTCTTGATGAGAACTCTGTGACTTCGGCGATAGCTGTGTATCTGTCGTATGGTCAGTTTCTTGTACGGGAAAATAGGAATGACGAAGCTGCATTTTATTTGCAGAAAGGCATTACCTTGGCGGAGTCTAGAAATAACCGTATCTATACATACAATTTATACGAGCTGGCTACGCAGGTTTGGGAAGAGTTGGGGGACAGCGACAAAGCCTTGGAGATGTACCGGAAGTTTTATACTGAGATTTCTGATATAAACGCAATAGAACAGGAGAGAGCTATCAATAATCTTATGCGGAAGTATGAGGATGAGAAACATGCGCGCGAGCTGCAGCTGAAAGAATTGACTATAATGAAAAAGAACCGCGAATTGCAGTTGGTGCTATTTATTGGGATAGTCGTCTTTGCCGGAGCTGGAGTAATATTGATAATGTATCGGAATAAGAACAGGATGTATACCAGGATAGTAAGGCAGTACAAGGAAGCTATTGGCCGTGAGAAGATGCTGAGACAGCAGAAGTATTCAAAATCATCTCTAACAGAGGATAACGGCAGTGAACTTTTTGCCAGATTTATCAAGCTGGTTGATGAGCACAAAGTCTACCATGAAAAGAACCTAACCCGGGACCGGCTTGCGGAGATGCTTGACACCAATAGAACTTACCTTTCCCGTGTAGTGAATGAAAAAACAGGTATGTCGATACTCGCATATCTTAATTCTCGACGGATTGACGAGGCTCTGGAGATTCTATCCGATGCGCAAAATGATATTCCGCTGAAAGCTTTTGTTTCGGATATAGGATTCAGTTCCATTACTACATTTTATAAATTATTTCAGGAAAAAGTGGGAATGCCTCCCGCTAAATATAGAGAAAGAATAAAGTACTTATCCAAAACAGCAATTGCTGATGTTGATAAATGAAGTGTTTTGAAAAAAGACATTTCAGGCATAGTTTTGCATTGAAATCAGTCTAGGCAACTAATATTAAATCCAAATATTATGAAACACTATCAGCATTTATTTACAGCAATCATCGCATTGCTTTTTAGTTTTTCGGCATTTGTGTCTTGCAGCAAAGAAGAATTAGATACCGTTCCTGATGATCCTGCCGGGCCGACAGATTCTGTGGAATCTGAGGATTTGTATCTTAGAATTTCCCCAGATATGGATACAGTGGTATTTGATGCCGCATATCCTGTAGAGGTAACATATGAGGTGAGTACTAATGCGGAGAGTTGGAATGCAGTAAGTGACAGTGACTGGCTGACAGTCAAAAAAGACGATGGAATGTTTATTTTGACTGCGGTTCCGAATGTTTTGTCCGAAGACAGCAGGGAGGCAATAGTAACATTGACGGTTAATGACAGTATTTGTAAAAATGTTACTGTAACGCAGAACACGCTTAAGATTTATGTTGGTGGAAATGAAGTAAATCCGGCGACTGGAGGTACATTGGGTAAATACTGGCACAATGGAGAAGGAGTTACTGTGGGCGATATGTCTGCTTTGAGTGCAGTCTATTTATCTCGGGACGGATCTTTACATTTGGCAGGAGGAGCTTCTTTCGGTGGAGCTTATTGGAGCGAGAAGACAGGTTTGTTTAATGTGTTGACTCATACTTTTCCAGAGGAATCAACTGCAGGAATTTATGACATAGAGATAGATGAGTCTACCGGGGATGTTTATCTTGCTTGTTCTGAGGGTTGGCCTGTGACGACAGAAGAGGGATATACCCAGACCTAT
>DXGG01000183.1 GCA_019114015.1 Candidatus Onthomorpha intestinigallinarum
CATATATGATGATGCCTTTATATTCGAACACGGTTTAGGAATGGTGTATCGTGACGGATATTATGGATTCGTAGACTGTGACGGCTTCGAAGTCATTGAATGCATATATGATTTTGCAGAAATGGGAGACGACAGTATATATGTAGAAAAAGACGGAGAATCATATACAATAGATTTCGACGGAAACAGAATAGAAGACGATTATGAAGACTAAGATTAACTGCCAAGCCTTGAAAACAAATTTGTAAAACTATAAGTAAGGAGCACGGTTTGTATTCGTGCTCCTTGCATTCTAAACTCAAATGTAATTGATGTCTTAAAATCTGATGCAATGGTTAAAAAAGATGACTACAACATAGACGAATTTAAAATGGGTAGGGAGATAGAAGGTCTGGATGGATGTGTATTGTTTAAGCACAAGGGACTGACAGGTATAATCCGCAAAACAGACAAGACAATCATCGTTCCTCCGAAATATCATAATATATGGGATTTCAAGGAAGGCAGAGCTAAGGTGAGACTTGACGAAAAATATGGCTACATAGACTGTGAGGGAAACGAAGTCATAAAATGTAAATATGATGCTGTGGAGGATTTCTCTGAAGGCAGAGCAAAAGTGACACGAAAAAAAGTTGAACTAAAATACGGCTGCATAAATAATGAAGGCAAAGTAATTGCAAGATGCAAATATGATCATATCTATGATTTTAAAGAAGGAATAGCAAGGGTGAAACTTGATGGAAAATATGGCTTTGTAAATCTTGAGGGAAAAGAAATAGTAGAATGCGTATGGGATTATGCAGAAGATTTCAAAGACGGTAAAGCATTGGTGCAATCTCTAAACGGTGATTTCTATATTGGTCGCGACGGCCATACAATCCTTAATTATTGACACATGTAATCACAAATAATTAAGTGTAAAACAAAACTGTTTGCATTTGCTGTCTTTGTCATATAACTCGGAATAAATAATAAATTATTGCAATACAACAAAAAACTGAATTATGCAGGAAATAGAAATTTTTAATGTTAATGGTGTAAAGTTTGGAATAGTCAAAGTTGAGGGCGGAACTTTCAAAATGGGCGCAAGCGAAAAGCATGAAAATGATGATATGGAATATCCAATACACGATGTTACTTTATCCACTTATTACATTGGTCAGACAGAGGTAACGCAAGAGTTATGGGAGTCTGTTATGGGAAAAAATCCATCAGCATTCAAAGGTAATAATCAGCGTCCTGTAGAGTGTGTTTCATGGAATGATTGCCAGGAGTTCATCATTAAATTAAATAAATTGACAGGCAAAACATTTCGTCTGCCTACCGAAGCGGAATGGGAGTTTGCCGCACGCGGTGGCGTGAAAAGCAAAGGCTACAAGTATAGCGGTAGCAATAATGCAGATGAAGTGGCTTGGTATAAAAACAACAGTGACACCAAAAATATAAATCCTGTATCGACCACGTTGTCCAATGGAGATTTGTTTCATTATGGACCAAGGACTCAACCTGTGGCAAGCAAACTGCCAAATGAACTTGGCTTATATGATATGAGCGGTAATGTATGGGAATGGTGTTCTGATTATGAAGGAGAGTATTCGGACTCACACCAGACCAATCCCAAAGGTCCTGACAATGGAAATATGCGTATCATGCGCGGCGGCAGTTTCCTTAATCCGATGTATTGCATGTATGTATCTTATCGCCATTGTGAAATACCTGATGATGATGGTGGCGACAGACACGGCCTAAGGCTAGCTCTTTAATCTGAAGAAGTTGAAATTTGGAAAGGATGGAGATAGAATTTCCTATCTTCCATCTTTGTAGTTTGTCACAATTATAAACTTAAATACTAAAACTATGGAAACTAAAATCAGAGTTTACGGTAAAGCTCAAAACCGTACCGCTTTGGGAATAATACATGCTTATCTTTTAATGCATCCGCATGCAACTTTGGAAGATTTGAAACAAGCATTTCCTGACACTCTTAATCCTGACTGCGGCGTCAAAAGAATATTTGTTGACATGAAAGAGATAGACGCTGTGCAAGGTCCAAACTGGAACGGGTTCTTCTCCGAAGATGACTGTCTTCTTAAATTGCAGGACGGAAGTAATGTTGCAGTTGTGTCGATGTGGACGAAAAACAGTTTTGACAAACTTGTTGATTGGGCAAAACAATATGGTATTGAAACAGTCAAATTTGAGGTAGCCGAAAAAGGAACGGGTAGAAAAGGAGGCTATAGATTTGAATATCTGAATGGATATCTTCCTCCAGTACCAGAAAAGAAGAAAAAAAAGAATCCAATATGGATAATTTTTTTCGCTATTGTAGTTATTATTATTCTAATAGTGCTATTTTTATAAATAAGCGCAAAAAAGAAAAATACTTGACGATATTATAGTAGATTTATCCTTTAGAGCCAAATAATTGGAACATCAATGAGCAATAGGCTTGATAAACACTTGATTTGGCAATGATTATTTCGGTATTTCAAAACACCTAAACAGGATTCACCACAACGTGAATCCTGTCTCCGTCTTTCTTGCCGAGAGACTGTCTTATTGACTTGAGAACTCCTATCATATAGACAACATTGCCTTGTTCGTCTTTCAATCCCATATTGACTATACTGCCCTCATAAGCAATGCCGTCGAATTCCACATGAACCTTTTGACGGCCTTTGCCGAATACATCCCTTATATTCCACGGAAAAACAACATAAGCGCCACCCTTTTCGGGTATTTCATGAAGTTCCGCATCAAATTCAAACATATATCCACACAAATAATTAAATCAATATTATGTCGCAAAGATAGTGAAAATAAACTTACTGCCTTGCTAAAAGGAAACGGAATATTCGAGCATGAAATCCCAAAGAGCTTTTCAGAAAAAAAAGAAAATGAATTCAGAAAAGAGAAAAACGTATTCAGAAAACATTTCGTCAGAACTCCTTTTGAGTCTTCCTTTTACAAAAAGAGCCCCGCAATTTAGCGGAGCTCTTCTCTATTCAATCTGGCAGCGACCTACTTTCCCACCGTAGCAGTATCATCGGCGAGGCA
>DXGG01000184.1 GCA_019114015.1 Candidatus Onthomorpha intestinigallinarum
GCCTGCCTATTATAATATGGTCACGGATGTAGTCACGGGCTGCATCGTCCGGCTTCGGTACGTTCTCCGCTTTCGGTAAATCCTGACTGCCACCTTGTTCCTGCCCTTGACTTGGCGTTTCCTCATGTTTGGGAGCCAGTTCCAATTGTATCTTGCGGTCGAGGGTGGCAAGCTCGGATTTCAACTGTTTCAGTTCGTCCTCCTTCTTCCATGTCTTACCCGCTATCTCCTGCAACTGCAGTATCTCGCGCTCCAGCGTTTCGTTTTTCGCCTTGTCAAGCAGGTCGGTGTTGCCGGAGAGTATCGCCATGTATTCCGAGAAGTTCATGCCCGACTTCTCGTCCATCGCCCCCTCGTCAATAGTTCGTGCGCCCAACGCGCCGCTTTTCAACTGCGAGATGAACGTCTGCTTGCAGTGCAGCAGGTTGAACTTATAGCTGTCCAGCGACTTCTCCACCGCATAGATAATCACGTCCACCTTGTTGTCCGCATACAGTTTGGCAATCTCGTTGCCTTTCCGTATTGCCCGTCCGTCACGCTGGGCGAGGTCGGACGGGCGATCGGGTAGGTCAAGGGCATTACTGCCCTCTTCCCCCCTCAGAACCGTACATGAGGGTTTCCCCTCATACGGCTCAAGCTTTTCTAAGTCTCTATTTATATGCAGAGACCGGCTCATACTACTTCTTGTTTCCATTGGTTTTACGGGATAATTTGAAACATCCGTCATGAACCAACAGATTGCATTTCCGTCCGTCTTGGACGGTTGGCATTACGTTCCATGCCTTATGCGTGTCAATCGGTTCACCACATATCGGACATTTCCGACCTTGCTTTTCCCATAGGTAAAGCAGGGACTTACGTCCTTTCAGTGTCACAAGCATCTTTGACTTCATTCTTTTATTGAAGTACAGGCGGCAGTCTGCGTCAAACGGATTCATGTCCCCCTTTATCTGCGTATATTGCAGGAAAGGAAACGAAGATGCCAGTTTTAACAAGGTAAGTTGGTCTTCTTTGCCGTTTGATTTCTTGAACTTAGCCGCAAAAGTCCAGCTGTTCCCTCGGATATTGTGCCAATAACGGTCTTTTATCCACCGTTTCCCTTTCTTGGAATGACGGCGTTTAGCCCATGTTTCCATGTCCACCCCGGGGGTTTTTGGCGATGAGGACTATCTTGCGGAATATCTGCATGAACTTGCCCGTAGTATTCTCGTTGCACCGGCTGACGGTACGGAGATAAAACTCGAAGTCCGTCACGAACTTGTGGTCAATCTCCCGCAGGGCGATGTCAGACACTTTATATTTCACTTTCATAAATTCTTCCAGCCGGCGGTAAGTCCGGTCATATTTCACCAGCGTAGCCGGAGCCTTGCTGATGCCGTTCAGTTTGGAAGCGTCCTCATTATGTTGCTTGAATAACTCCAGCAGGGTCTGTTGCCTTACCTCGTACCCCAGAAACGCATTGCGTACCTTCTCCGCCGTGACAAACGAATCACGCGATTCCACGTACCGGTAATGATTGCTCAGGGCTGTGCGGATGTCCTCCAGCATAGAGTTCATCTGTCTTGCCTTGACACTGTTTCCTGCCGCTTTCCCGGCTTTCGTGTCCCACAATGACGGCTCTATGTCCAGCTTGGAACTGAACTGCACCATGTCACCGTTCACCGTCAGGCGGATCATGATGCCCGCCTTGCCTGACTTGTTCAGGTAGTTTTTCCTCAAATAAAAGAGGATTCGGAATGTACTTTTGCTCATAAACCTTTTAATTTTGCTCCTTCGTTACAACTGTTACACATTGTCTGCAAAGGAAAGATTAATAATTGATTTACAAGCGGATATTTTAATAACAACAGACGACAAATCAGCGACTTACAAAGAAAAACGTAGGGGCATCAGAACGAATTGTGTAATATAGGGCGGCGGCGAAAAATGTGGTTTTCTTTTGTTTATCAGTTACTTAAACATCAGTAGAGGAATGGGTGAACAAAAAACGAAATGTGACAAAGCTTTACATTGGCTTTACATCTAAACGGCTTAAATACGGGCTTCTGAGACATTCTTTTTACATCAGTATATAAATGGCACTTAAATGGGGCTAGAATAGGCTGTAGCGGCTTATTTTGGCCTTTTTTGTTGCCTGTTTAGGCGTTTAGAAAACCGTTTAAGTGGCGTTTTAGAAGCGGATTTATACCTGGATTATTATCTACTCCAAAAGTGTTAAAAAAGGGGTTGGACATACCTTTGGGCATACTAGTTGGGCATACCCCTTTTTGTTTGATTTGTGTTGAAAATAAAAAGTTGGGCATACCTTTTTAACTGTATTTAAACGGGATTTGAGGTATTATATTACTGGTTTGGCTGGCTTTTGAGGCGTTTTATGTTTGATTTATAGGGGGATAGTATTGTATGTTTCGTGGTTTCTGTAATTGCAAAACAAATATAAGTTCCTGATTGATAGTTGATATTCGGTGGATATTATGTATTTTTGTGTAGAAAACGTGTGTGTGCGTGTGAGAATGATGCAGAATAGTTCAGTTGGTAGAACAGCAGGATATAATTCGCTTCCCTGTATGGTCCCCGGTTCGAGTCCGGGTTCTGCTCCAATACCTTTGTGGATTTGCGTTTTTATAAGTTTTATTTTGATAACGCTCCCGGTAATTGGCCGGGAGCTTGACATTACAGTATGGCAGGAATTATTCGAACAATATTAGAGAATCAGCGTAAAGTGAATTTATATGAATTTGCTCTGCGTGAAATAGCTTGTATTGTATGCGAACAAGGCCATAGCGTAATTCCCGTTTTAGGGGATAATATCGCAGACCGGGCTTTACAGGAGGTTCAGCGGATGGTAAAACACATGTCATCACTTCAAAAAAGCGAGAATCAGACTGACCAGAGTAGCCACGCTAGCCCAAATGGATAGCCATAGTTTTATTTTCGCATCTTTTTTCTTCTCGGCTTCTTCCTTTTTCTTCTTTTCCTCTTCATTTCGCTTTTCCCAGTACATGGACGTAAAGCCTCCTGTTCTGGCAAAATACATTCCTGCAGGAGTTATGTGAAAAAGGTTTCCTGCAAGTCTTTTTGCATAACCCATCGGCTCAAGAATTTCTCCTATTGCAATATATTCATTCAACTCATCGTCATTTGTTACAGGCGCACATACCTGATTATTGGATGTGGTTGCCATTTTCAAAAGGTTATCTATCTTTTGAGCCAGCTCTTCAGTCATGGTAATATTTACCAGTCTCATAGTTAGTTGTTTTTAACCGGTTCTTAAATCTTGCCTAAACTCTATTATAAAAAACTCCCGGCTGATTACCGGGAGCTTAGTTCTTAATCACTCAACAGAGTTCTTTTCTTCCAGTTCAATATTTATAGCTGTATTGTCCCACTTGTTCATTTTCTGGGTTCCTAAGTCAATCAAGAATCCGGGCCAAAAAAGGATATTCCACAAACAAGCATTATTAAATGTAGATTCAAGCATAAGAGGTGAAGGCTTGTATCCTTCCTTTTTTGCAATCAATGTTTTGTCTTCTCGTTTTTTCTTTATTTTAATTGTGGTAACCTGCTCAGAACCAATTTCTCCGAGTTTCATGTTGTTGCTTGCATCGTAGATTTTCGTGCCTTCAGGACCTGTGAAAGTTACAGCTTGCTTTGAGCTGCTGAATAATGTGCAGCATGATGAGAATGTGATTGCTGCAGCTACTAATAATATTACTTTTTTCATTGTGATTATAAATATATAAATTAAAAGAACTTCCTGATACTTCCCAAAACAGCATATACTTTAAGGATCATGCTGATAGGGATTTCCTGCTCGCAGAACTCTTCGCTTTTGTTCGAAGGGATGAGCCGGACAAAACCTTCTTTTTGGCTTAACCTGACTCTTTTTACTGTGCGGTATTCCTCTGTGACAATGCCGTATATTTCTCCGGCTGGGAGATACTGGATAGGTGTCGTTACTTCACGAAGTGCGATAATGTCACCATTGCTTATCTCCGGTTCCATGGAGTGACCGGTGAGGTTACACCACACCACTCCTTCCTGGTTGTAGGGAGGATAATTAATGTAGAAGTCAGGATTCCGCGTCTGATCATTCACGATTACATCAAATCCACCTATAAAATCTACGTTAAAATATGGTGTGCCTTCGTATGTTTGGTTTACGGATGGCAGTTTTTCTACCATTTCAGACTCCGAGCGAAGCATATTTCCTTCTCCACTAAGGAGCCAAGAAGCATTTATATTATCGCATTTTGCGAATATTAATTCAGTGTCATAGGTATTTCTTGATAACCAGGTGTTAATTGTTTGAGCCTTAACGCCTAATATCTTAGCAAAATGGGATTTATTACCATTCCCATAATATTCTACAAGCCTTTCTAATCGTTCGTTCTTATCCATTTTGCTTAAAATATATTCGATTTGAATAAAATAATTCTCAAAATGCTTGCACGGTATTCGCAAAGTGCTTACATTTGCAGGGTCTTCAATACCGAAGGCGCCCTAAAGGTAGAAAATAATCTTTAAAAACGCAAATTATGGATAAAACAAACATTCGGCAGACAACAGGTCTGCAAGTATTCTACAATGAAAATGAAAACGTAAGTGTCAGAACCAAGATTATTGCAGGAGAACCTTGGTTCGTGGGAAAGGATGTGTGCAATCTATTAGGAATTGTCAATCATAAAGATTCTTTATCAAGATTGGATGATGACGAAAGGAGGGGGGTAGGTATTGCCGACCCCCTTGGTGGAAATCAGCAAGTTACGTGTATCAACGAATCCGGACTATATCACCTTATCTTCATCAGCCGCAAGCCAGAAGCAAAAGCCATCCGTCGATGGGTAACCGGCACAGTGCTTCCCAGCATCCGTCGCACTGGAAGCTACTCGGTAAGCAGCGAGCGTCCGGAAAGCACGAAACGTCTTCCGCTTCCCAAGTTCCGTCCGTACTTCGGCCAGTGGAAAGAAAAGGTGAAACCCTATATCAGCCGTGCGGAGCTTTGCCTTACAGCCGAGAAGCAGCGTGTCACGCTGGGGCATGTGCAGAAGGTGTATGCCGGAACAGCGGTAAGTTATCCGGTGGCACAGTGCATCCAGTTCTTCGCCAGGAAGAACCGCCAGGAAGGACGTACCTATCCGGAGAAGAAACCTGCTTACGAACAACTTTGCATCACGTGGGAGGAATGAAGATG
>DXGG01000185.1 GCA_019114015.1 Candidatus Onthomorpha intestinigallinarum
ACGGACAAAGGAGCCTTTTCTGCGGTAGGAGGTGGAGACTCGGTTTCTGCGGTGAACAAGTCTGGCTTTGCCGAAAGGATTTCCTACATATCTACCGGAGGCGGAGCAATGCTTGAGTTTTTGGAAGGAAAGGTTTTGCCGGGCATAAAGGCAATAATGGATTAGTTATAAAAATATTGACATGAGAAAGATAGCGGTAGTAACGGGTGCAACCTCCGGAATAGGACGCGCGTGTGCGGTGAAACTTGCGGAGAACGGATATGACGTGATAATAACGGGAAGAAGAAAAGACCGTTTGGATGAATTGGAGAAGGAGTTGAGAAAGCGCGGGGCCGATGTGTTGAATTTGAACTTCGACGTTAGGAATTTGAGAGAGGTTGAAAGCAATCTGGGTTCATTGAGCGGTAAATGGGCCGAAGTTGAGGTGTTGATAAACAATGCCGGTCTTGCTGCAGGAAGAGACCCCATACAAAATGGAGACCTGGACGATTGGGAGAGAATGATAGACACCAATGTTAAGGGTTTTTTGTATGTTACAAGAACCCTTTTGAAGGGTATGTGTGACAGGAAAAAAGGACATGTGGTTAATCTTTGCTCCATAGCCGGCAAGCAGGTGTATGGAGACGGTAACGTGTATTGTGCAAGCAAGCATGCGGTCGATGCCTTGAGTAAAGCCATAAGGATAGACTGCCTTCCTTACGGCATAAAGGTTACGAATATATGTCCCGGAGCTGTTGAGACGGAGTTCTCCATCGTCCGCTTCCATGGTGACAGGACCAAGGCCGATGCCACTTACGAAGGCTTTGAGCCGCTAAAGGCCGAAGACATAGCCGATACCATATATTATTGCGTGTCTTTGCCTGACCATGTGTGCATAAACGATTTGACCATAATGCCGAAGGCACAGGCCGATTCGGGACATTTTTTCAGGAGATAACTATATGTACGACAAAATAATAGACAAGGATAACCCCAATTCCGCCTTGAAGGTTCAGTCCGCTTTGGAGCACAGGCCTTCGAGTGTCAACGAGGAATATGTCTTGCGGCTGAAGAAAAAGAAGGAAAGAAGCGTTGATGAGTTTGTCGAGGGTATATTGTCTTCTGACAGGATAGTTCTTTCGCAGGCCATAACTTTGGTTGAAAGCAGCCGTTGGGATCATCAGCAGAAGGCGCAGCGTATAATAGAACGCTGTCTGCCTTATGCCGGCAAAAGCATAAGAGTAGGAATCACGGGGGTGCCGGGAGTCGGCAAGAGTACCACTATAGAAGCTCTTGGTACAAAACTGACTGGAGCAGGTCACAAACTTGCCGTTCTGGCCATAGATCCCACAAGTGAAAAAACAAAGGGCAGCATATTGGGAGACAAGACGCGCATGGAGACCTTGGCCAATGATCCAAATGCCTTCATAAGGCCTTCGCCTTCTGCAGGCAGTTTGGGAGGCGTAGCCAGAAAGACAAGGGAGATAATAATATTGTGTGAGGCTGCCGGTTTCGACATAGTGCTTGTGGAGACGGTCGGAGTGGGTCAGAGCGAGGTGGTGGCTCATTCCATGGTCGATTTCTTCTTATTGCTACAGCTGGCCAATGCAGGTGACGAATTGCAGGGAATAAAGAGAGGCATAATGGAGATGGCCGATGCCATATCTATAAACAAGTCGGAACTTGACCCGAAACGTGCAGAACTTGCGGCAAGACAATATGCCAATGCCTTGAGTCTTTTTCCCGAAAATGAGAATGGCTGGAAGCCTGTGGTGTTCACTTCTTCCGCATATACGGGCGAGGGAATAGAAAAGATGTGGAACACGGTTATGGAGTATGTGGCTCAAACCAAGTCCAACGGTTATTTCTACAAGAAAAGGAATGAGCAGAATCTCAGGATACTTTCCGAAACGGTCAATTCCGCATTGGTCGAACACTTTTATGATTTTCCAGGCGTGCAGGAAAAGATGGAAAAGGCAAGGGAGGATATATTGAACGACAAGGTCTCGGCTTATGTTGCGGCGCAAAGGTTGATAGAAGAGTATTTTGAAGGACTTACGGATAAAAAATGACGGATATGAAAAAAATGTTGATGTTGGCTTGCGTGTCGTTTTTGTTGTTCTCATGCGGTGCGAAAAAAGAGCTTGTGAAAGATATTGCGGAAGAGGAAAGCATATTTTCGGTGGAGTGGAAACTGAAGAAACTGGGAACAAAACAGATGAAGTATGAGCAGGAGAATGAAACCATAACGCTTTTGATGAATCTGGAATCGAACAATGTGAGCGGTTTTTCGGCTTGCAACAGATATTTCGGCAAGTTTTCCACAAAAAAGGAAGAGTTGAAATTCGGGAACATGGCTTCTACCATGATGGCATGTCCGGACAAGACCATGGCATTGGAACGTCAGTATTTGCAGCAGTTGGACAAGGTGAACAATTATGTGCTCACCGAAACAGGAGAGTTGCAGTTGAGAAATGACGACAAGGTTCTGTTGATATTTGTCCGATAGAGACATGTTGCAACGGGATTATTTGTTTTGTGAGGTCATACTGCCTTTGCATCTGCCAAATACCTATACCTATCGTGTTCCTTCCGAACTCATACCCAAGATATCGGTAGGCTCGAGAGTCGCGGTTCAGTTCGGAAAGAAAAGGATATATTCCGGCCTTGTTGCCGAATTGCACGAGAGGGTTCCTGACTATCGCGGAATAAAATATGTTTTGGACCTGATTGACGCAAAGCCCATAGTACCTGAGCGGGTTTTGCGTTTTTGGCAATGGATAGCTTCCTATTATGTGTGTTACATAGGTGATGTGATGACGGCGGCCATGCCTTCTTCCTTGCGGTTGATGAGTGAAACAAAACTGCTGGTCAATCCTGATTACGGAGGGGAAACGGACGGGTTGAGCGAACGTCAGTTGGAAATATTGGCTATGGTGAATAGCGCTGTAAGCGTGGATGTAATATCTGCAAGACTTAAATCACCGGACATACTTACGGAAATATCCGACTTGCTGAAGAGAGAAATACTTGTTACGGATGAGCAGTTGAATGACAAATACAGACCTAAAAAGAAAGATTATATTTATCTTTCAGAAGATTTGCGGCAAGAGGAAAACCTGAAGGAGGTGATATCAGCCCTTGAGGCGGATAAGAGAAGCTCTTCCCAATTGGATGCTCTCTTGAGATTCGTTGCCTTGAGCGGTCAGACGGAGGGAGTGGAGCGCAACGTGTTGCAGGAGTATTGCAGCAAATCATCGGTCAATACACTTGTGCGTAAAGGAGTGTTCGTACTTGAGAGCAGGACGTTCAGCCGACTTAGGCAAAGGGACGGTTCGGCAAATGCGGACGACATAATGCTTGACGAACAGCAGCAGAAGGCATTTGATACTATTGTCGGAGGATGGGATGAGAAGCCGATAAGTCTTTTGCATGGTGTTACCGGCAGCGGTAAAACGGAAGTTTACATCAAATTGATTGATCATGTTTTGAAACAGGGCAAACAGGTATTGTATCTTTTGCCGGAGATAGCCCTGAGTGCACAGCTTGTCACCAGACTCGAGAAATATTTCGGTCCTTTGCTCGGAGTCTATCACTCCATGTTTTCAAAGGATGAAAGAGTCGAGATATGGAATAAGGTGCTTGCAGAAGAATACAGGATAGTTGTCGGAGCCCGCTCTTCCGTTTTCCTTCCTTTTACGGACCTTGGTCTTGTAATAGTTGACGAAGAACATGACAGCGGTTTCAAACAGACAGAGCCTGCTCCGCGTTACAATGCGAGGGATGCTTCATTGTATTTGTCAAAAGTGTGGAATTTGAAGGTAGTGCTCGGTTCGGCCACGCCTTCAGTCGAATCCTATTTCAATGCGCAGATAGAGCGTTATCAGTATGCTCAGATGCCGCAACGTTATGCCAAGGCACAACTGCCTTCGATAGAAATAGTGGACTTGAAGCAGGAATACAGGAACCATTCCATGCTGTCAATCTTTTCATCGACTCTTTATGAAGCCATGGTAGATGCCCTCACGCAAAGGAAACAGATTATATTGTTCAAGAACCTCAGGGGCTATTCCTCCACGCTCAGGTGTGATATATGCGGTTGGGTGGCCAAATGCGACAGGTGTGACGTAACTCTTACCGTACACAAGCAGACCGGAAGTCTGAACTGTCATTATTGCGGCAAGAATATCCCCATGATTTACGAATGTCCCGTTTGTCACAGCCACAGCCTTGTGCGTATGGGTACGGGAAGCGAGAAAATAGAAGAACAGACCTTGGAATATTTTCCGGATGCAACCGTGCAGCGCATGGACTTGGACACAACCCGTAACAAACAGGCATATCAGGATATGATAAGTGATTTTGAACGTGGAAAGATAGACATATTGTGCGGTACTCAGATATTGACCAAAGGGTTGGATTTTGAGAATGTGGGGCTTGTCGGTGTGATAGATGCGGATGCAATGCTGTATTATCCGGACTTCAGAGCCTATGAACGTACATTTGATTTGCTCACCCAGGTTGGGGGACGTGCCGGAAGAGGTAGAGACAAGGGCAGGGTTATCATTCAGACATTCAATCCCTTTCATCAGGTATTCAAGGATGTCTGTCAGTACGATTACAAGAATATGTACACCAATCAGATAATGGAAAGAAAGCTGTTTAAATATCCGCCTTTTTATCATTTGCTCAAGATAGTCCTGCAGTCAAGGGAAAGGACGTTGCTTGACAAGCTTGCGGACGATTATGTCCAGGAACTCAGGAAGCTGTTCGATACGAGAATCCTTGGGCCTGAATATCCGCCTGTTGCGAAAATAAGGGAAAAATATCACAAGCAAATAATACTTAAACTGGAAAGAGAACGTTCTTATCAACAGGCCAAACAGTATATATTGAGAATCAATGAGGAGTTTTTGTCCGTAGTCGGTAACAGACATTTGAGGATATTTGTTGATGTTGATCCTGTTTAGGCTGTTTTGTACAGTTGAATATTGTGAATAAATAATAAGGGAGGTAAGAGCCCTTGTTGAGTATTAACCTATTTAATTTTTTTTGTAATATGAAAAAGAAATGGATTTGTACCGTATGTGGTTATGTTTATGAAGGAGAGAATCCTCCGGCACAATGCCCTCAATGCAAGGTTCCTGCTTCCAAGTTCAAGGAATTGAAACAGGAAGAGGATTTGCAGTTTGAAACCGAACATGAAATAGGTGTTGCCAAAGGATTGGATGAAGAGATGATAAAGGATTTGAATGCTCACTTCAATGGTGAATGCACCGAGGTCGGAATGTATCTTGCCATGAGCAGACAGGCAGACCGAGAGGGTTATCCCGAGATAGCTGAAGCGTTCAAGCGTTATGCATGGGAAGAGGCTGAACATGCCTCAAAGTTTGCAGAACTTTTGGGTGATGTCGTTTGGGATACCAAGACAAATCTTGAAAAACGTATGGCGGCAGAGGCCGGAGCATGTGCGGACAAGTATCGTATAGCAAAGAACGCAAAGGCTGCAAATCTGGATGCAATACACGATACCGTACACGAAATGGCCAAGGACGAGGCACGTCATGGCCGAGGATTTGAAGGACTATACAAGCGTTACTTCAAGAAGTAATAAGATTATTAAGAAATATTTTCAAAGGCAGGATTAAAAAAAACCTGCCTTTTTTGTTGATTTTCAGGCATTAATGAACAATGTTGAAAAAAAGTGTTTTTTTTCGCGAAAAAATTTGGTAGTTGTAAATAAAGCAGTAATTTTGCAGTGTGAAATAGATGGTTAACTTTAGTTTGAGAAAAAGTTATAGTTGCAGAGGCTAAGTTATTGTCTTATGGAACGTATGGATTTAGGGAAGAGGATGCGAAGTTTGGAGCGACGGTATCGGTTGAAACAACGAGAACGTAGCAATTCGGCTCTTGAGAATGGGAATAAATCTCAGGAGAGATATTCCAACGGGGTTGAACATGATGTTTTGGGTTCTTCCTTATTGTTTATGAATCATGATGTTTTGACGTCATATGAAAAAGCGGGTGAGTTTGATAACTTACCCGCTTTTTTTGTTCATATCATTCGTATAATTCGGACGATTATTTCAATACTTTTCAAACAAACATATTTATTAACCAAAAAACAAAATTACCATGAAAAGAACATTAGTAGTATTGTTTGCAGCCATGCTTTCAATGGCAGGCTACGGACAGAAGATCAAGGGAAGTGACACGGTGTTGCCACTAAGTCAGAAAGAAGCCGAGGCTTACAAGGGCGGTTCGGTAAGCGTTACCGGAGGCGGTAGTGGTGTAGGAATTTCGGCCCTTATTGAAGGAAGTTGCGATATTGCGCAATCATCGAGAAAGATGAAGTTTACCGAAAAAAAGAAAATGGAATCGGCAGGCAAACAACCCAAGGAGGTGGTTATAGC
>DXGG01000014.1 GCA_019114015.1 Candidatus Onthomorpha intestinigallinarum
TTTCGAGATAGCAAGACTTAATCCTTTGGCTTTTACGATAATTTGCCTTGTCGTTATCGGTCTTGTGGTTTTGGGCATGATACGGTTTGCGAAGGCGAAGAAACGTTCCCTCATACTTTTTCACGACAGAAGATTCGTAAGACTGCTTTGGCTTGTCCTTGTCTTCAATATTGCCTTTGCGGCCTTTTCAAACGGAAATGCGGAGTTCATGGTGATGATTCCTTTTGTTGCCATACTGATTTTTTCATATTGTTACACGAACCAAAGCGTTCTTCTTTACCTGTCGTGTGCCATGTTGATATGGAACGTTCCTTTCGGGCTGTATCCTTATGCCTTTACGAGGATGCACTGCAATGAAAGGACGGCCGACCTCATGCGTCTTCATCCTGAAGCGGTATATGTCCTTATGGAAAAACCTTATGTCGAAAACATATATCTCTACAAATACTCAGACGAGGATATGCCTTTGATGTACAATGCACATAAATACGATTCCGTCATGTTCAAAGAGCACAAGGCGCAAGGCAGAGAGGTGATAACCGATGTCATAGGGGCGGAAAGTCCTTTGTCGAGAGCAAGCATGGTTACCGAAATCAAGTTTCGTTTCGACGGAATCAAGAAAGAAAAAATTTTTTTCAGATTTCATTTTCTTGGAATCAAAAGAGAGTTGAGCCTATTGTAATTAAGCGTAAAATAGACTACTTTTGCAGGCGGAAAAAGCATGTTTGAGATGAAGGAAATAATAATCGCAACTCACAATTCCCATAAAGTGGAGGAAATAAGTCCTTTGTTGGAACCGGCATTCAAGGTTGTAAGTCTGGGGGATTTGGGTTTTGACAGCGACATTCCGGAAACGGGACTCACGCTTAAGGAGAATGCGAGACAGAAAGCCCGTTGCATTTGGGACAAATACGGCAAGGATTGTTTTGCCGACGATACCGGTCTTATGGTCGAGGCGTTGGACGGAGCACCGGGGGTATATTCCGCAAGGTTTGCAGGAGAGGGTTGCAGTTTCGAGGACAACATAAACCTGTTGCTTGAGAAAATGAAAGGCAAATCGAACCGTAAGGCCTGCTTTGCAACCGTGATATGTCTTGTTCAAGACGGAGAGGAGATGTTTTTTGAAGGACGCTGTGAGGGAACGATACTTGAGCAAAGGAGAGGAGGGGAAGGATTCGGTTACGACCCTGTATTTCTACCCGAAGGCTCGAAGGAGAGTTTTGCACAAATGAGTATGGAGGACAAGAACAGGATAAGCCACAGAGGAATCGCGACTTCGAAACTGGTGGAATATCTTTTAAACCGATAGGATTATGATAAGGATGGAGGATTTCAGGGAGGAAGCGGTTTTTCAGGCGGCCAAGGCCATGGGCATGGCGGCGCTGACCGCTCCCAAGGCAAGAGGAACGGACAACTTGTCCATAGCGATTGCCGGAAAAGACGAATTGCATGTGCTTTCCGAGAAATTGGAGGAACTGTACAGGGAGACACGAGAGGAGTTTTTGCACAGAGACGCTCAAAACATATTGGCTGCTCAGGCAGTGTTGCTTATAGGCAGCAGAGTAAATGTACTCGGATTGGATTGCGGTTATTGCGGATTTGCAACATGTGCCGAAAAGCAGGAAAAGCAGGCCGCTGCACCGTGTTTTTTCAATGCCAACGATTTGGGCATAGCGATAGGCAGTGCTTGTTCCACTGCTTCGGAATGGAAAGTGGATACGAGGGTTATGTTTTCGGTAGGCATGGCGGCCAGGTCGCTCGGCATGTTGAAGGATTGTCCTATAGTTCTGGCAATAGCCATGAGTGCTTCTGGCAAAAACATATTCTTCGACAGGACGGTAAACAAATAGTAAACGAAATAGTTTTTTCACGATGTTACAGCTTGGTTTTATAAGAGAGAACAGGGATTTGGTGATAGAGCGTCTCGGAGTAAAGAACTTCAAGGATGCGGACAGAATAATAGGTCAGGTTATGGAAAAGGACAATCAGCGACGGGCTTTGCAGATGGAGTTGGACAACCTGAAGGCTGAGGCGAATCGTCTGGCCAAAGAGGTCGGAATGCTTTTCAAGCAGGGCAGGAAGGAAGAGGCTGAACAGGTCAAAAACAAATCCGTTGATTTGAAGGCGAGAGAGAAACAGTTGGGTGCGGACCTTTCTGAAACCGAACGGGAATTGAGAGAGATGCTTTTGTCCATACCCAATCTTCCGAATGTTCAGGTGCCGAGAGGAACAAGTGCGCAGGACAATGAGATAGTCTTTCAGCAGGGAGAGATTCCTTCCCTGTACGAAGGGGCTTTGGAACATTGGGACTTGTGTGCGAGATACGACATAATAGACTTTGAACTCGGCAACAAGATAACCGGAGCGGGCTTTCCGGTATATAAGGGCAAGGGAGCAAGACTGCAAAGGGCGTTGATAAATTTCTTTTTGGACAATGCGGTACGCGCGGGGTTCAGAGAGATACAGCCGCCTCTTATGGTCAATGAGGCATCCGCCATGGCTACCGGTCAGTTGCCTGACAAGGAAGGACAGATGTATGCGATTCCTTTGGACGGTTTTTATATGATTCCGACCGCAGAGGTACCTGTGACGAATATTTTCAGGGATACCATTCAGAAAATGGAGGATATGCCTGTGTGTTGTTGTGCCTATTCCCAGTGTTTCAGAAGAGAGGCGGGTTCTTACGGAAAGGATGTGAGGGGATTGAACCGTCTGCATCAGTTCGACAAGGTTGAAATAGTCTGCATAGACACTCCGGAGCATTCTTACGAGCAGTTGGAGGTGATGAAATCCCATGTGGCCGATCTTTTGAGACAGTTGGAGTTGCCTTTCAGGGTGTTGAGGTTGTGCGGAGGAGACATGAGTTTCACTTCGGCCATAACCTATGATTTCGAAGTGTTTTCCGCAGCTCAGAAACGTTGGCTTGAGGTCAGCAGTGTGTCTAATTTCGAGACATATCAGGCCAATCGCTTGAAGCTAAGATATAAAGACGAAAAAGGAAAGATTCAGTTGGCTCATACGCTTAACGGAAGTGCCTTGGCCTTGCCGCGTATTGTTGCCGCCTTGTTGGAGAATCATCAGACTATTGAGGGAATAAGGATTCCAAAAGCATTGCAACCTTATTTCGGAAGTGAGATATTGGATTAGAAAAAGAAAGGGGCTGCATCGCAGTCCCTTTCTTTTTCATTTATTTCCTCACTTGTTTTTTTGTCAGTTCGGTCAATTCCCTCTTTGCCAGCTTACGGCATTCGTATTGGGCGTCTTCAAACGTCATTGGGAAAGGATGGGTCTTTTGAGTGAAGGCACTTGCCCCGTGCAAAGAGCCTGTGATTCCCAATTCTCTTGCCACCTTAAGATAACGTATTGCATCTATTACCACGCCTGCTGAATTTGGTGAGTCGAAAACGGAAAGTCTTGCATCGAATACAACGGGAGAACCTCCGAATCCTTCAAGTTCCAAATGAAAAGTGGCTATCTTGTTGTCCTTGTAGTATGATATGTAATTGCTTGGACCGGCATAAAGGAAGCTTTCATTCGGATCAAGACCTCTGATGTCGTGTTGGCATCTTATGACGTTTTCTTTGCTTATCTTCTTTGAAGCAAGACGGGAAGTGTTGAGCATGTTCAAGAAATCGGTATTTCCTCCCACATTCTCCTGAATGTGACATTTTACCTTGTGTCCCCGTGCGAAGGCCAATTCCTGCAACATCTGTGATAATATACTTGCGCCGAACTGGCTCTTCATGTCGTCTCCTATTATAGGAAGGCCAGCCTTTATGAATTTTGCTTCCCATTCAGGGTTTGAAGCTATGAAAACAGGCATGCAGTTCAAGAATGCAACACCCGCGTCTATTGCACATTGGGCGTAAAACTTGGCAGCCTGCTCGCTTCCGACAGGAAGGTAGTTTATAAGTATGTCCGCTTTGGTTTCCTTCAGTCTTTTGACAATGTCGACAGGCTCGGTATCGTAATCTACAACGAAAGTATTGTCTTCAGGATAGTTCTTCATGTGCTCGGATACCCCGTCCAATATGTGTCCTTTTTCCACAACCACATTACTCTTTGGAAACAATGTCGGTTCTATTATGTTTATCGTGCAGTTAGGCTTTGCATATATAGCCTTGTCAAGAGTCTGTCCTACTTTTCTTTTGTCTACGTCAAAGGCTGCAACAACCTCTATGTCCGATGCAGTATAGCCTCCTATGTTTTCGGCCATCATTCCCTCTGAAGTTTTTTTCTTGTTTTTGTTTCCGTAGTACTCCAAGCCTTGAATGAGAGCTGAAGCACAATTACCAATACCAATAATGGCAATCCTTATTTTTTCCATTTCAAATTTATTTTTTTGATTTATATATTATTCCTTCTTTCAAATTAATATCCGTTCCAATTCCGACAGGTCTGTAATGGTTTCATCTGCCAAAGGCGTTGATGTAGGGTTTTCCTGCCAAGGCCTGCCTTTAAGCCAAACCGTTTTATACCCCAGCCTTTTCGCAGGGATGATATCCTTGTTGTAGGAATCTCCTATCATCATGCATCGCCCTGCATCCGTATCAAATGATTCAAAAGCCTTGACGAAAAGCCTTTCATCAGGCTTTGAATAACCCACAACCGCACTTTCCGCAACGCATGAAAAGAAGTCCCTCAATCCAAACTCGACCAAAACGCTTTGCAAATTACCGTAAAAATTGCTAATCATCACCAATTTGTAACGATTCTTTAAGTTTTGTAACAGATTTTTAGCGTTACGGGTACAGTTTACGGCAACTAAGTAGCTGTTGTCAACAATCTTTCTAATCTGTTCAGCTTCGATTTCTTTTATATGATGATTGTGCAATAAGTACTCCATTTGCAGATTGACTTTTTTGTACAGTGTTTCACGGAAAGTATCATCGGGCTTTATCAATCTTTCCTTGCTTAAGGTTCTTTCGGCATGAATATAAGCCTGTCTTAGTTCCATGTCAGTCAAAGAAGGGTTTTCTTTTATATGTTCCGAATGGAATATGTTGTACCAGTGTGTTCCGTTGGTGTCCAACGTAGCTCCGTAGTCAAAAGCAATTATCTCTACTCCTTTATCCAACATCATACGCTTTTCTTTTAGCACAAAACTTTATCATGAGCACTCCCAGAATTATCCAAAACAATTCGCTTATTCTCATTGCAAGGCCTATGTAGATCCCTTGAGTTGCCGGCAAAGCTATGCTTTTTAATGACAGAATCAAACCTCCTTCCTTTGTGCCGAGTTGCATTGGAGAAAAAAACAATATGTTAGCAAATAAACTCGTTCCGGCACTAATTATTATGGACTGCACTAAATTAATTTTTAAATCTATTGCCAACATTATTAAAAGTATTTCCAGACAGCCTACAATCCTGCTTAAAGTTTCCAGAAACAAGGCTGACAGGAATGCTTTTCTGTGATTGATGTAGAAGTCTTTGATTTGAAAGTCTATTTCCTTCAAATTGTTTGCAAATTCCTCAGTCATCTTCTTACGAGCCCAAATTTTGATGAATGGAATCTTCATAAGAAAACAGAAGAATCCGTACACTATGCCTTTTCTGTAAAATTTACTGATGAACAATGCGGCTAAGATGCAAATCAAAATGAAAACTATTGAAACTATTCTGAATGACATTGAAATATCAGGATAAAACAATATAAGTCCGAAGCCTATCGCCCAAAATATAAAGTGGGACAATATATGTATTACCGCATACATGACAACGGAAGAAGTGGCTCGTTTGTAGCCTACGTAATCCTTCAGTCTCAGAATACGATAAGGTTCTCCTCCCAGTGCAACCACCGGAGTGATATAGTTGATGGCATAACCGCTTATGGTCATCTGAAAAAATCTCCAGAAGTTCGGATTGTCGTTTTCTCCTTTCGGGTGCAGGCTTACCTTCTGCCATGACAGTGTATTTAAAAAATAAACGGGTAGTCTTACAGCTATGATTGCCAGAAAAAACCATGAGGTTTTCTTTATGTTGCCCGATATGGTTCCTATGCCTATGTCGGCTATCATTATTGCAATGGCGATAAGGCCTATTGCCAGAAAAAATAAATTGTACTTTTGTTTCACTTATTCGTCCGTTCGTTTAATAAACCGTTTTGCAAAATTCTCTTCCCTTATTATCAGTACAAGCAATATGGCATTCATTATCACGACATCGAAAACGAAATACCACCATACTTGACCTACAAACAGACAGATGAAAAGGACAATAACTCTCGTATTGAACTGAAGTATGTTTGTCAAAGGCATGTTTGATTTGTTTGCCATGCGTAAGTCATGTCTCAAATCCTCGGGTATTTCGTCCTTGAATTTCGTTCTGAGCCTTTCGAGCAGAATCTGCATTTTAGGAGTCAACATTTCCTGCTGCCAGGTATAATTCCTGTAAAACCACAAACATATCTTCTCGAAAGGTTTCTCCGAAAACCTGGTTTGATGCAACAACTGAGTCATTGCTTTTGAATTGTCTTGTTCGCTGCCTTTGCGACCTTTTATGATGAAAAGATGAATATTTCTGTAATAGTCCGCCATGGCCGCATGAAATATATGACTTAATCCCGCCAAAGAGGCCAACAGCCATATCCAATTAGAAAAGCCCTCGTTCAACAGTCTGAGCACGCAGACCAGATAAATGCATATGAACCAGAAATCACCTGCCAGTCCGTCCAGAATTCGTCCTAGTCTCGTATGATTGTTGGTCAATCTGGCCAACTGTCCGTCCGTGGAATCCATAAGGTTTGCCAAAACAAGCAAAACCATTCCTACAATGTTCCATTTAAGATCGGACGGATAGAAAAACAAACCTGCGGCAACTCCGACGAAGATACTGAATACGGTTATCATGTTGGGTGTTATCTTCAACTTGCGGGCCAATAACGCACATCTGAATCCCAACGGACGATAAAACCATATGTCTATACATTCCTCCGTATCGGCAGACTTTAAGGTGTCTTCCATTTTCGGCTTGTTTTCTTCAGATCCGGGTTTCTCCTTTTCCATTTTCATCCTTTTTACAATGGCTTCAACGGCTTGGTCTCTGCATGCACAATAACTTGGAAAATCATTCACGTCAATGACTTTCATTTTCCCGGAAGCATCAACCATTATGTCGCCGCCAAAAAAATCCAACCCCATGCAGCGACCTATTTTGTCAGTTATTTCTTTTAAACCTTCCTCATCTATCTTTTCCACCCGTATCTTTTCATTGATTGCCATTCCGAACTTGTCTCTTTTTGGCAGATACCAATATAGAAAACCGCTTTCCGCAACCTTGTAGAATTTGATGAGATTTCCGTCTATGTGTTCGCTCAACAAAGCCCTTTTTATTCCTCTTTCCTTCATTGAATGCAAAACGGATATTCCATCCTGTGCGGTTTGGCAGTAAACCACGTCGTTTCTCCCTTCCGTCTGAAAGTCCGCCCTTTTTACCCAGAAAGAAGAAATATCCGCAAAGTCCATGCACTTCGGGTTATCGCAGTCGGTATCTACCACCTTGAAGTCGGGAACGTCCACTCCCGCATCATGGAGCATGTTGTTCATCCTTTCCCTGTAACAGTTTCTGCATGATGAAACGGAATTGAAGATTTTCAACCCTTCCTTTTCTTTCTTGTCCAGCAATTCTACGGCATTCAAGGAACGGGCCATTGAAATCACAAAATCAACACCTTTAAAATCATTCTCTTTCAGCTCCTGCTCGTTTATCCTCACCGTTGCAAAGCCCTCTTTCCGCAAACCGTTGTATATACCGTCAAACAATGCCTTGTCAATGTCTTCACATTGTGGCGAGAATCTTCTCCCCCTTTCAACGCACAATATTTTGCAATTACCGTTTTCAAGAAACAATTCAGCTTTCCTTATATCTTCCACATGGTCGATGTCTATTATTTTGCCAAAATCAAATCCTGCAACCTTGCAACCGTTTTCAACCAGCATCTGTTGGACATTTCTCATCCTTGAAACGTTTTCCCGTTTTGCTTTGTCTGCTACTGCCAATGCCCTGTTCCTGAAGCAATATATTCCACCCGAGATTACAACCTTGTCTGACACCTGTTCGCTGCTGAATCGTCTTATTCTGCCGTTATCATCCTCGTCTATCCACAACGGTTTTTCGTCATCAACCCATGCGGTTGTGCCCATAAGGGCATCCATGTCCTTTTCCTGTTCAAACGTCTTTATGTAGGAACTGAAAATACTTTCGTTGAAAACCGTATCCACAGTTGTGAGACACAAATCTTTTGCATCCTTGCCCATGCTTTCCAGAATGGTATAAAAGCTATGTGCCGAGGAAGGAGTGGTTTTCACTATGATGTTCAACATCCCGTCCTTCTCCGCCATTTTCTCAAGCATCGACCTGAGTTCACCGGATTGCTCGTTTATGATTACCGTTATGGATTCGGCCTTGTTGGCTTTGAATATTCTTATCAGCCTTTCCACCAGCATTTCTCCCTTGAGCCGAACCATCGGCTTGGGAAATTCAAATCCCTCCCGTCTCAACCTGCTGCCTTCTCCCGCAGCTATAATGGCATAATTCATATTGTCCCAACACTCTTAAAAAGTAAATCGTAATCTGAACCTTATACCCCACTTGGCAATGTTCGGATTGTCCAGATACGTAAAACGTCTTACGTAATCCAGTCGCAATACCTTGAAAATATTGTCCAACCCTATGTTGGCTTCTATGTAAGGCCCGTTATTAAGGGCAAAGGTAGTATAATTTCCGTTCTCATCCCTTGGAAAATCCATCAAATATCCTTTTCCTTCTCCCGGCATGTTGTCTTTTGCAACACCTCCCCAAACCGTCTTGAAGGCAAAACATTCCCTCAGGTTCAGTTTGTTTATAAGAGGTATGCGGTTTAATATCACGCCATTGAAATTGTAGTTGAACATGAACTGTACGTAAGTATCCGAAACGAACTCATAGTAGTTCATAAGGTTGAAGGCTTCGTCCTGATAGGCCCAGTTTTGATTTGCATGATGGACAAACATGAGCGGAAAAGGAACCTGACCGAATATCTTTCCCCCTTCCAGAGCTATGTCTCCGTAACCGAATGTCCATAAATAGAATCTTTTTTGGAAAACCGCCTTGAGGCTGTGGTAAGACCAGTCTCCGGACAACAGTTTTGTTCCGTATGAATAATTGAAGGTAAATATGGGAGCAGTGGTGTTTATTGTCATTCTGTACTGTTGTTGCTGATAGAATTTCTCTCCTTTGGCATAACGGAATTCAAAGTCGATGCTCGGATTGTTTATCCAACCGAAATCGTGCGTACCGTCAAAAGACTCATATACCAGATTGTCCAGGGCCTGCTGACGCTTGTATTGTACTCCCACCTTGAAGGACATCTGGCTCAAGGTCTCGTATTCATATTCCAGTCTGAGAGTCTTGTCGAAAGACATCTTGTCGGTGCTTCCCCTGTTGAAGGACAAAAACAGCCTGTCGGGCGTTCCCATAAGCAAATGTTGTCCCTGTATGTTGGTATTCTCCTCATAGGACAAACTGATTAGATTCTTCGGAAACTCCCATTGGTGATAAACCTTGTCGGCAAAGTTGTACATCGCCTTGGTTCTGAACTTGAATCTCTCATCCCCGAAACCGTAGGCAAGAAAACCTTCAAAGAACAGATTCTTGTTGAATTTCATGTTGGTCTTTCCGCCCACTCTCAACCTCAAACCCTCCACATCGTTCCAGCTGACGGTGTTTTCTATCGGACCCAAATCTATCTTGCCTATTTCAACATAACCCGAGGTAAAGGCCATCACGGTTTTGAGAATGACTTTGTAGGCCGTGTAATTATTGAGCCTTGCAGAATTCTCATAAGTCCTCTTTTCGGATTCGGTAAGTTGTTCTATACGGTTTTCCGTCCACCAGTTGGGCAGTTTCTTGTTGTATCCCGGCAGTCTTTCAGTCAGGTCGTAACTGCTGTAAAAGGCATCATCTCTCTGTTTGTCAAAGACATAATTGTCATACAATGTCTTTTTGCGTACGAACAGTTGCAGTCCGTATATGCTCAGTTCGGAACAAATGTCCTCCCTTGTCTTTATCATTACCCCTTCCCTGTATTCATAATCGTGTTTTATGGACAATGCCTCCACAAAATTTATTCCGCTCTTTTTGTGTATGCCAAGATCGGCGGCAACAACCCTGTAGGTTCCGTCAAGGCTTATCCACAATGTGCCGCTGAAGCCTATGTCCCTCGCATTCGAGGGATTGAACAGAAGCTTAACGCATTGTTCCTCGCCAAGATAAACAGTGTCTCCGAGAAAAAAATGATACAGCAGTACACCCGAAGCACTTAACGGAGAGAGAAAGTCGTTGCTGAGAATATGTATCTTGTTTTCGTAAATATCCACCTGATCGACTATTTCCGAAAGAAGGTTTTCAAGGCTTTGAGGGTCGAGAAACTTGCTTATTTCCACTTCCTGTTGGGCTATTATCATATTCTTTTCGCTGTTCGTTCTTTTTCTGTAATAGTTTTCCGCCAGTTGTTCGGTGAAATATACCGGAAGGTACGACTTGTCGCTCAAAGGGGAAGTATTCACATTGTCGAAAACATATTGCAGATTTTTGAACATGCGGTTGTAACGCAGACTGTCGCTTATTCCCAAAAGTGATATTTCGGTTTTCTGGTGTGAACGGTATTCGTAAAAGTCTTTGGACGATATATGGTTTGAATCCCTGTGTTCCAATACTTTTTTCATCAGTTCCACTGCGGGGTTTCCCTTGCGCTTGTAACGCGAACGTTCTGCGGTGACGGTCGTTGACTGAAGTATCTGCACATCTGTCCGCATCTTAATCGTAAGATTTTCGTAGGTCTTTTTTTTCAGAACGAAGCCTTCGTACCTATATCCTATGGAACTGAAACAAACCGAATCGGCGTTCCGTTTGCTTTGGATTGTGAATGTTCCGTCTTCGTTGCTTATCGCACCCGAGAGCATCTTGCCGTTCTTGTAAAGCACTATGTTGACGTATGGCAAAACCTCTTCGGTATCGGCATCCTTTACGCAACCGCTTAGAACGGTCTGCCCTTCAACACACACAAGACTAAATAGCAACAGACAAGTTAAACAAAAGTTTCGTAACATTCAATACAAATCCTA
>DXGG01000015.1 GCA_019114015.1 Candidatus Onthomorpha intestinigallinarum
GTTTACGATTCTCTCCGTATCCTGTTTTTCCATACAGTTGAAATGTTTTCTCGGACAGCGGTCAAATCCCAGTTTACTGCAAGGCCGGCATGACAATCCTTCAACCTCAAAATTGCATGTCGTTGCACAACTTGCCTTTTTCCTGTAAGGATACATGCCGAAATCAGTTACGGTATTGCCCCAAAGGCAGATAATGTTCTTGTCCAAAGCCGCGGCAATATGCATCAGCCCCGTGTCGGGAGTTATCACCCCTAAGGATTTGTTCAAAAGCATTGCGCTTTGACCTATGTCATACAGCCCGCAGGCATTAAATACTTTCGCTCCTGCGGTTTCAGATATGTTGTTGGCCTTTTCCCTGTCCGTCTTTCCTCCAAGAAGGACGATATGTTTTTTTATGCCATTGCATATTTTTGTCAATATGTCTTCCGGCATCTGTTTCGTATTGTGTCTACTGCCTACAACAATGGCAACATATCCTTCTTTGAAATCTTCCGGCAATTCCTCAAATGATTTGTGGTCTTTTTCGCAGAAAAAATAATCGAGTCCTTTTCCGTCATTGGATACGTGCAGGGATTTCACCGCATCGAAATATCTGTCCACTATATGCCTCTCAGGCAACAGATTCAGTTTGAATCTGACCAACAGCATCTTTTTAAAATCCAATTTATCGAACGAAAAACACTTTTTCCTCAAGGCAAGTCTGACCCTGAATGAGCGGATGTTCTTGTGCAAATCCACAATACAGTCATAATCCTGTTCTTTAAGGAAGGACACGGTGGAAGAAAAATCATCGGCAAGAGGAATGACCTTGTCTATGTAAGGATTGTTTTCAAGCAATGGAGTGTTGACGGCTTTTGTCAGATAATGCAGCCGCACGGAAGGCAACTGTTCCTTTACGGCCCTTACAACGGGTGTGGTAAGAACAATATCCCCTATGGAACTGAAACGTATTACAAGTATCTTCCTTGCTTTCATTTTATCCTACACTCGAATCCAGACTGATGGAAAGCAGTTTTTGGGCCTCGACGGCAAATTCCATCGGCAGCTTGTTCAACACTTCCTTGGCGTATCCGTTGACTATCAGACCTACCGCCGCTTCCTGACTTATTCCTCTCTGACGACAGTAGAACAGCTGGTCTTCCGATATTTTGGAAGTGGTTGCTTCATGTTCCACTATCGAACTCTGATTCTCCACTTTTATGTATGGGAATGTGTGTGCCCCGCATCTGTCAGTCATGAGTAGAGAATCGCACTGTGAATAGTTTCTCGAGTTTTCCGCCGATTTGTTTACCCTGACAAGACCTCTGTATGAATTCTGGCTTTCCCCGCAGGAAATGCCTTTGCTTATGATTGTGCTTTTCGTGTTGCGTCCGATGTGCAGCATTTTCGTGCCTGTATCGGCCTGTTGCTTGTTGTTGGTAACGGCAACAGAATAAAATTCTCCTACGGAGTTGTCTCCCTGCAATATGCAACTTGGATACTTCCATGTTATTGCGGAACCGGTTTCAACCTGAGTCCATGAAAGCTTTGCATTGTTGCCCTTGCATATTCCCCTTTTGGTTACAAAGTTATAGATTCCTCCTTTGCCGTTTTTGTCTCCCGGATACCAGTTCTGCACTGTCGAATATTTAACTTCCGCATCCTGCATTACAACTATCTCAACAATTGCGGCATGCAGTTGATTCTCATCCCGTTGAGGTGCGGTACAACCTTCCATGTATGATACATAAGAACCCTGATCCGCAACGATGAGCGTCCTTTCAAACTGTCCCGTTCCTCCCGCGTTTATCCTGAAATAAGTGGACAGTTCCATCGGACAGCGGACTCCTTTTGGAATGTAGCAGAACGAACCGTCCGAAAAAACGGCTGAATTCAAGGCTGCGAAAAAATTGTCGCTTATCGGAACAACCGAAGCAAGATATTGACGTACCAAATCGGGATATTTCTGTACGGCTTCTCCGAATGAACAGAATATAACACCGGCTTTGTTCAGTGTTTCCTGAAAAGTTGTCTTTACCGAAACGGAATCCATGACCGCATCGACTGCTACACCGGTCAGCCTCTTTTGTTCGTCAAGAGATATGCCCAGTTTGTTGAAAGTGTCCAGCAGTTCGGGGTCAACCTCGTCAAGGCTGTTCAGTTTCTTTTTCGGTTTTGGTGCAGCGTAATATATGATGTCCTGATAGTTTATCGGAGGTATGTCGAGGTGAGCCCAATGAGGTTCCTTCATAGTCTTGAATTTTCTGTATGCCTTAAGCCTGAATTCCAACAGCCAGTCCGGTTCGTTCTTTACCTTGGATATATGGCGCACCACATCCTCGTTTAAACCTTTCTCAATCAAATCTGTCTCTATTTCTGTGACGAATCCGTATTTGTATTCGCTGTTCGTTACATCCTTTATTACATTTTCACTCGTATCCATATTGCAAAAATACTATTTTTGACTTGTACCGCAAAATTGAAACGAAGAAAGGATTTAATGGAATTTGATTCTAAAAAAATCTTTTCAGAAAAGAAAAAAACGGAATCAGATTCCAATTCAAGAGGTTAAAACCCCACCTCATTCATCCGCACACATGTTGCCCGTGTAGTTAAATTTCGTACCTTTGCCGTTCAATAAAGAAAAAACAAGTCACGATCATGAAAAAATTCATATTGCCTGTAATAACGCTTACACTGTTGTCGCTGCAACTCAACAGTCAGGTATTGCTCAAAGGTCATAAGGAAGAAAACGGAAAGATGAACCTCAAGGAATCTTTCACCGATCTGGTATTCACACAACAGTTTTCACATCTGGAATTGAGCACTGTGGTCGAGAATTCCGAGACATTCTATCGTCTGGACATGGGAGAAAACATGCTTGTGACCGAAAAGAGGGCGGAGGCGGAACTTCCGGTGTATTCCTGTCTTGTGGAGATACCCTTGTGCGAAGACATAGAAATAGAGGAGAAAGTGTTGTCGTCCGAAATTCTGGAATTGAAGGACGGAATAAAGATATTGCCGAGACAGGCCTCGCAATCCAAACAGAACGAAGAAATCCCTTTTGAAATGAATCGGGAATACTATTCGCGCAACAGCTTCGGCAACGAAGTCAGAACGGAGATAGAGGTATTGGGAATAATGAACGGTGTTCGTCTTGCACGACTTGGCATAAAGCCGGTGAGATACAATCCCGCCGCAAACAAGATAGAGATTGCCAAGGAAATAGAAGTGAAAGTCCACTTCGTAAATCCGGACTACAATGGAACACTCGCACTGAGAGCAAAGGCCAACAACAGTCTTGCGGGCTTCATAGGCAGCAGGACGATAAACTCCAAGAACATCTCGGCGAGCGTTTCGGGCAGTGCGGTTTCAAGACCGTACAAGATGGTGATAGTTTCCGATCCCATGTTCGAAGAGGTCTTGCAGCCCTTCATACAATGGAAAACCGAGCAGGGTTTTGAAATTATTGAAACCTATACGGACCAGACGGGTTCGACGACCGCAGGCATCAAAGCCTATCTCCAGTCCTTGTGGGACGAGGCCGATGAGGACAATCCCTCACCGGACTATCTTCTCATTTGCGGAGATACCGGTCAGGTACCCACATTCGATGGCGAACATGAGATATACGGCAGCGGACACGTGACTGACCTTTATTATGCGGAATATACGGGCGACATATTGCCCGATTTGTTTTACGGACGCTTCTCCGCAAGCAATGTGACCGACATGCAGGCCATAGTGAACAAAACGATAACCTACGAAAAATACCAATTCGCCCAACAGGACAAGGAATACCTCAACCGTATCCTTCTGGTTGCGGGCAAGGAGACCTCATCGCCGGCGCCTACCTGTGTCAACGGACAGATGAACTATGTGAAAAACTATTTCAGTGACCTTGACACCTCCGTTTACTACAATCCCTCTTCCGGAGATGCAGGCAACGTAAGCCAGATAATGAACAAGCTGGACGAAGGTCAGGGGTTTGTCAACTATTCAGCCCATTGCGACCAATACGGATGGTACATACCGGAATTTTTGACAAGCGAAGTGGAATCGATGTCAAATACGGGCAAATACGGATTTTTCGTGAACAACTGCTGTCTTTCAAGCAAGTTCGATGTTGGGGAATGCTTCGCAGAGAAACTTCTTCGTGCCGACAACAAGGGGGCGGTTGCGGTGATAGGAGGAAGCAACAGCACGTACTGGAACGAAGACTTCTACTGGTCGGTGGGAAGCAAGACTCCCGTTCTAAACCCTTCTTACGATGCAAACAAGCTTGGAGCATACGACAGGCTGTTCCATACCCATTCCGAACCTTTCGGCAGCTGGTACACGACGGCAGGACAGATGGTACAGGCAGGTAATCTGGCCGTGGAGATGATGAATTCCGAGCTGACCAACTATTATTGGGAGATATACAACTGCATGGGCGACCCTTCACTGACTCCTTATGTCGGAGAGGCTAACATGTTCGAGGACAACCTGCCCGAAATGCTGCCATTGGGCACAGCCGAGTTTTCATTGGGCAATCTGCCTGCATACACTTACGTAGGACTGTCGTTCAACGGTGTTCTGAGGGGTGCATCGCAAGCCGATGAGACGGGAAACGTGAACATAAGTTTCGAACCGCTCGGTCAGGAAGGCTATCTCAAGGTGGTATTGAGCAATCAGTTCTATGCACCTCTGACGGATTCCATCAGGATAACCCAAAGCGAAGATGCATACATATTGGTTTCTGACGTGGAATTCATAGACTGCGCAAGCATGCAGCAGGCAGATTCTTTGGAAGTGAACAAGGAATATTTCATAAACTGCAAACTAAAGAATCTGGGCATTCAAACGGCGGAAAACACCCGTGTGGAAATAGAGGATACACATGGAACGGAACTGCTGACATCCTCAATGCAGACCGGAAATATTGCTTCCGGTGCGGAGGTGGAATGCGACAACACTTTAAAGATAAGAATTGTAGACGGACTTGCAAACGGAAGCACTTTGGAAGTGACACTCGACATAAACGGGACGGACTATTCGGATACCAAACGCATAAGGAAGAAGATAGCCGCTCCAATGCCCGATATCCTTGATGTGAGTATAAACGAGACTCAGGGAGGAAAGTCCTTGACCTTCACCCTTTCCAACACAGGCAGTGTGACAAGCGGTGAGGGAGAAGTAAGGTTTGTCAACGAATCCCCGTCATTAATCGACATCAGCGGGGAATCGTCAAAGTCTGTGGAGGCTTTGTCACCGGGACAATCCGTAGAGGTAACGTTCGATTTGTACGTGAACAACAGTACGACGGAGGAGAAAATGAGGTTTACCATAATGTATTCGGCGGGCAATTATCAGATAACCAAGAATTACATCGTGGACATGAACAACCGTATGGAAACATTCGAGAACGGCAGCTTCACGCTTGAGGAGTGGGACTTGGGGTCTTCATACTGCTGGACAACGGATACCGAAGAGAAGTACAACGGTAATTATTCCGCACGCTCGGCACAGATAGGCAACTCCAAAGTATCTGCCCTGTCAATCACGACAAACGTTCTGACAAATGACAGCATTTCGTTCTACTACAAGGTGTCATCGGAAAAAAACTACGACTACTTCATCTTCTACATAGACGATCAGGTAAAAATCAAAGCATCCGGTACGGAAGCGGGTTGGAAGCGGGCATCGTTTGCGGTAGACAGGGGAGAACATACCTTCCGATTCGAATATTCAAAAGATTACTCGAGCAGTCAGGGTTCGGATGCGGCATGGATTGACGATGTAAAAATGCCTTTGAGCGGCAACGTCACATTCGATAGGACGACAGAGGAGAGGAACGGTTTGAAGATATACCCTAATCCCGCAAGAGACTTTGTCCAAATAGACAATTTGAAAGGCGGCGAAGATATAATGATATTCGACCTCAACGGAAGGATATGTTACAAAACCAAGTCCGCGAACGGCTCGGCAAGGATAAATGTAAACATGTTGACAAGCGGTTCATATTATATATGCGTGAAAGACAGCTTAAAGGTTGTCACCGAAAAACTGATGATAGCAAGATAATACACTGCCGATGAAAGATTCCGTCTCTGTACATATTCCCGTTAAGGATACCTTGTTCGTGCCCTTGTACATACGCAAGGACACGAGTTTTTCTGGGAATACCGACAGCACGGTCAACTTCAGGGATTATGTGACGGATATACTCAACGACTCTTTCCCGGTGATGGAATACAGACCGAGCCTGTTTGTCGAGAAGACCTGTGCCTGCGACAAACAGATGAAGCTTCAGCCTATAAGCCATAGCCAAGACAATCACGATTGGGCGTTTATCGTTTTGCTCTTTGTACTTTCCGTAATGGCAGTTGTAATGAAATTTTTTAGTTACAGATACTTCGAAATACTTCGCAGTTGTTTTTCAAACAAGTTTTTCGAGATATTTCTCAAATATAACAACAGCTTCGTCTTGTATATAACGCTATTGGCTCTGCCGGTAATATCTCTTTTGTTATATGCTTTCGCCTCATATTTTGAACTGGACGGCAATTTTGGGTACGACCTTAAGGGATATGAACTGTACGCGATAGCATTTGCCGTTGTATCGTCCTATATTGCGATAAAGATACTTCTGATAAAGTTTCTCGGTTCTCTTTTCAGGAACAAGGAGATAACACGTTGCTACATCACCAACCAACTGTCCTTTCTCTGTCTGGATTCCCTGATACTGTATCTGCCGACGGCATTGGCTTTGTTCGTTAATGATTACATGCGATATTACTTTGTGATTGCGGCTTCTTCAATCTTTGTCCTGCTAAGCGTAATAAGGGCTGTACGAGGGCTTTATCTGATTATTAACTTGTTTAAATTTTCCAGTGTCTATTTATTTTGCTACCTTTGCATCGTCGAATTTTTACCTTTGTTCATATTGGTAAAGGTATTGTTTATGTGATTAATTTTATGTCAAAGACGAACATCAAAAACATTTTAATATCCCAACCGGCACCTGCCGATCTGTCAAAATCCCAATATAAAGTTTTAATCGACAAATATAAGGTTCAACTTGAATTCTTCAAGTTCTTCGATGTTGCAGGCATAAGCAGCAGGGAATTCAGGGATGCCAAAATAGCCTTGTTGGACTATACGGCGGTTATATTTACCAGCAAGCTTGCAGTGGACAATTATTTCAGACTGGCCAAGGAATTGCGGCTGAGTGTTCCTGAAACGATGAAATATTTCTGTATAACCGAGGCCATAGCCAATTACATGCAGAATTACGTGCAATACAGAAAACGCAAGATTTTTCATGGCAAACTCAACTTCGGAGAACTGATGGAAGTCATAACCAAACACAAGGAAGAAAAATTCATATTCCCTTGTGCGGAGGATTCCTCTCTCGAATATTTCAAGTTGTTGGAGACGGCCAACATAAGCTACAAGAAATGTGTCATGTACCGTTCGATCACCAAAGATTTGTCTTCGATAGACATAAACAAGTTCGACATGGTGGTTGTGTTCAGTCCGATAGGAGTAAAATCCTTTGTTGAGACATTCGGGGACAACTTTCCCAAGGATCTGCTTTTCGCTGCATTCGGAACATCTACTCAGGCGGCATTGAAAAATGCCAAACTAAAGATATGCATTCCTGCCCCTACTAAAGAAAACCCTTCGATGGTAATGGCTTTGGAAAAATTTCTTTCCCTTTCAGCCAAGGAAAAAGAAGAATGGATAAACAAAATG
>DXGG01000186.1 GCA_019114015.1 Candidatus Onthomorpha intestinigallinarum
AAAAAGGAAGCAAGGTCATCAAAAAACATTCCATGCGTTTTTCCGGTGTGGAAAAAAATCCGCAGATAGACGACGCCTACCTGTTAATCGGCAAAGCCTGTTTCTATGCCCAGGACTACAAAAGCGCAAGCGCAACATTCTCGCATATCATAGCACAATACAAAGACAAGAAGGAAATGTATCTGCCCATGATATGGCTTGCCTTAACCGACTCGAGAATGAAACAATACAGCGAACGCGACATACTGCTCGACCAGGTGAAGAACAGAATGTCGGAAGGCAAGGCCCCAAAATCACTGCATAACTTCCTGTACACCGTTTATGCCGAAAACGCCCTTGCTCAAGGTAAAAACGGTTTGGCATTGGAATATCTCGGCAAAAGAAAATACAGATTCCTCCGCTCAAAACTGAACACCCGCATATTGTTCATAGAAGGACAGATATACCAGAGGGCGGGACAATACGATGAAGCGACAAAACGGTTTAAGAAAACAGCCAGACGGGCAGGCGACTACGAAATGCAGTTCGCTTCCAAACTGAACATAGCCATGTGTTACGACCCCAAGACAAGCAACAGCAAAGGCATAATATCAAAACTGGAGAAAATGCTCGACGACAAAAAAAACGCGGAATTCAAGGACCAGATATATTATGCACTGGGAGAGGTTTATTACAGGGACAAGAACATAGACAAGGCTTGTCTGCAATGGGAGGAATCGGTAAAGAACTCCGTTTCGAACAACATCCAGAAGATAACATCCTCCCTGCGTGCGGCAAATACTTATTTCGACATACTCGAAAAGTACGAAAAAGCCCAGATGTACTACGACACGGCATTGGCCATCATGCCCAAGGACTATCCCGACCTTGCAAAAATAGAAAGCCGCCAGAAAGTGCTGACCAATCTTGTGGAAAACCTCAGATGTGTTGAGCGTTGGGACAGCCTGCTTGCAATGAGCGAGCTGAGCGAAGAGGAACTGAACAGAAGAATAGACGGATACATAGAGGAATACAAGAGAATCCAGAAGGAAAAGGAGGAAGCCGAAAAGAAAGCCCGCGCATTGGCGGCAAGCCTTGCCGGAATGACCAACTACAATCAGTTCAACAACAAGTCCAACTGGTATTTCTACAACAACGCCACTGTACAGGTGGGACAAATGGAGTTCAAGAGGATATGGGGAGAAAGAAAACTTGAGGACAACTGGCGTTTGAGCAACAAGAACAAGGACTTCGACTTTGACCAACTGGATGAGATGTTCGACGAAAACGGCAACCCTATGGACAGCACCCAATCCGAACTGGCAAAAACGACGGCCAAAAGCAACGACCCTTCAAAAAGAGAATACTACACCAAGGACATACCGTTCAAACCCGAACAGAAGGAAACGGCTCACGCCGAAATAGCCGACGCGTTGTTGTCCGCAGGATACATATACTATCAGGGACTGAACAACAACATAAAGGCCATAGAGACATTCCTCGATTTGCACAGACGCTACCCTACCCACAAGAACATACTGCCTTCGTCCTATCATCTTTACCGCATATACGACGTTATAGGCCAGTATCCTAACTCCAACTTCTACAAAAACAAGATATTGAACGAATACCCTGAGAGCGAATTCGCCATGATGATAAAAAATCCCGACTATTGGAGCGAACTGTCCGAGGCTAACTCCCTCGGTGAGAAGCTTTACACTCAGGTATATGACATTTACGCCAAAGACTTGTACAAGGAAGCAATAGAGGAAGGACAGAAAGCGATAGACTCGCTCGGTTTCGGCCCGTACATTCCAAAACTGATGTACATACAGGCTTTGGCAAAAGGAAGACTCTACGGAATAGATTCCCTCGCAATGGACCTTAACCTCATATTGCACAACTACACCGAACACGAAATAGCACCGGTGATAGAAAGTCAGCTGAAACATCTTGCCGCTGCATATCCCGACGGGAAAATAGACCTGACATACAACCCCAAAACAAGAAAAGACCCTTCCGAAAATGAAGCCGAAAAGACTGAGGGCGAAGGACAGGACTCAAAGACGGAAGAAGACAGGAAGGTAAACAAGGATGACATACTCGATGCCGAAAGTCTGGTATTCAGGTTCAAGGACATGAGACATTATTACGTACTGCTGTTCGATGACGGAAAGATTGATGCAAGCCGAATAGAGGACGAGTTCCAGTCATACAACGATTCCCTGTTCAGGGACAAGAACCTGAAGACCACAACCATGCTGTTCACCATGTCGGAACAGATGCTCAGCGTCAGAAGCTTTGAAAACAAGCAACAGGCCCTCGACTACTATCTCGCCATGGAAGCGGAAAACGGCCTGCTTTCAAAATATGACAAAAACTATTACAAACACTTCGTGATATCCATGCAGAACTACCCTACCTTCTACAACCGCAAGAACATAGAGGCTTATCTCAAATTCTTCAGACTCATGTACCTCAAGCCTTTGGAAGAACAGACGCAGGAAACTGCGTCGGAAGAAAACACGGAAGCAAAACAATAATCAATAAAATACAAACAGAAAGATGGCAAAGTTCGAACAGGATGAGCAGATGCTCAACGTTATCAGCAAGGGAACATCGATCAAGGGCGATGTGATTTCAGACGGAGACATGAGAGTCGACGGAATGATAGAGGGCAACCTCATTGTAAAGGGCAAACTGTTCATGGGACAGACCGGGATGATAAACGGAACGATAGCAAGTCAGGATGCAGACCTTGCCGGCAGCGTGATAGGCAACATAAACGTCAAGGGTCTGCTTACGTTGCTCAGCGAATCGAAAATAAAGGGCGACCTGAAAATAGGACAACTGTCCATAGAACCCGGAGCCCAGTTCTCGGGTCATTGCTCCATGGGAGAAGAACCATGCAACGTGCAGGAAGCCGTTTCGGAAAACATATCGGAACAATACAATTAAAAAAAAGACCGCGGGAATGAAAGAATACGGCAAATACTCCGCAATTGCATTCCAACTGCTTGCCATAGTGTTTCTCGGCACTTATGCAGGCTACCGGATAGATATGAAACTGCCCGAGGTAAAGCCGTTGTTCACCGTCGTCCTGAGCCTTGCGTCGATAGGCATAGGGCTGTATGTCACACTTAAAGACTTAACAAAAAAATAATCATGCAAAATCATCCGCTGTTATCTTATTTTTCGAAACTCAGCATATTCTCCATATGCGTCTGTTTCGTCTTTCTTTTCTGTTCGGTCACACCGGCCAGAGAGTTTCTCAGCGAGAACATGCCCTATTACGTGGTCATGTTCTACATCCTTACCGCATTGTCTTACGTTTGTCTGTATCTGCTGCCGAAAAAAATGAAAGTGAACTTCATACACATATTTCTAATCACCAAGATGCTCAAATTCATAATATACCTGTCCGTTTTGGTGATAGTATTGCTGTTCGGAATAGAAACGAACGTCAAGTTCGCGGTTTCTTACCTTGTAATGTTTCTAATGTTCCTGACATTCGACACCATAACGACAAACAAATTGTCAAGGAAAGAAGCGGAAAAGGAAAGAAATGAAAAACAAGAGGAAATACAATCAAAAAACAATGAAGATGAAAAAACTGCTGTTTAGTTTTATTGCCGTTTTGAGCATGGGTATATTTGCAGGCTGTCAGGAAGAGATTGCGGAAAACGACCTGATAGAAGGAAAATGGGTCAGGAAATCGGCCCTTACCGATTCTACGGCAAACGATTGCGAAAGGAAGTCGTTCATAGAGTTTTCCCGTTACGTTTACGACAAAAAGAAATGTACATTCAGGGAAGTGGACTCGTGCAGCAACACCTCCAACGAGGGAACCTATTCCATAAGTCTCGATACCCTCGTGATGGTTGACAAATATCAGACCACGAGAATGTACACCATAAAGAAGATAAACGCCGTCAACATGATTCTTCGCGACAAGAACAAGGAGGAAACGGTTTATCAAAGATACGACTTGTGGGATGAAGTGATAAC
>DXGG01000187.1 GCA_019114015.1 Candidatus Onthomorpha intestinigallinarum
ACAGTCCTCCACGGAAAAGGATTCCATCGTTTACGATTATCTCATAGACAAACGTTACTGGTGGGAGTCGATAGACCTTGTCATGAAAAAGGCTCGTGAAAAGGAAATTGTTTTGCGTGATTTCAACGGCAATGCCGTTGTGTTCGACAGCATGATAAACCGACTGAGTGCGGCGATTGAGCACAAATACAATGTCAAGTTCACTCCGGAACAGGTTCAAACGATGATAGAGGAAGACATAAGGGCCATTAGGTTTGAGGAAAAGTGGACTTATGACCCGGAGACCATGTTTATAGAAAAGCAGGTGGAGAGATTTCAGCCCATAATCGTAAAGGACACCATATTGTTCAATGGCGACGAGTTGTACATAGGGGAACGCTTCCGTTACGATTTGGCATGGGTTGAACCGCTTGAAACTTATGCGGCGGAAGATACGGTGAGGATATGTTCCAATATACAGACGACCATGCGCATATACAATGCGAAGCCGTATCATTGGTGGGACAGTCATCTGGAAGCGGAATATTCCATACCTTTCATGGAGAGATTCATTTCCAAAGCCGAGAGTGGGGAACTGGAAGTGTTTGACAATCCTTCGAGTCTGAATCCTTTGATACGTCCCGACATAACAAGACGAAGACAGTATGATAAAATGGAAAGCATCGTAATGCTTGACAGTCTGAACAATGAAGTGACGAAAGACACAGTGATAAAGATATTTTACGAAGCGGAAAACATAGACCATTTCAGGTTCGGAGAGGCATGGTATTTTGACAAAAACGGCTTGAAATTTATGAAAAGCACCAATTATTTCAGTCCAGTAATAGACATAATAGGTTTTGACGGAACTTCGAGAGGATTCTATCCTTTGTATTACATACGTAAAAAACAGATATCATGAAAAATATAGTAGTTCTGTACTTTCTGCTTTTCAGTTTCGGGCTTTGTGCGCAACAATCCCTGACCCATTCGATTGAGCACGGCTTCAGACAGGTTGATGTATTCAATCCGGAGTGGGAAACGCAACAAACTCTCAATCCTTGCAAGTATGAACACATGACAGGTTATTTCAGGGAAGAATTGGCTCGCATCATACTTACGGCCGTCAGTGAAAAAAAAGTGAAAATCTACGATATAAGGAGACGGGAAATAAGTCTGGACAGTGTGATACGGAAAATTATCGACTTTGAAAAAAACAATTTCGGAATAAGTCTTGGCAGAGACAGCGTGTTTTCTTACATAATACCTTATGTGTCTTCTTATCAGTTTGAGGAGTTCATTGATTATGATTACAATGATTTGTCTTTGAGCAAAAAGGTGAAGGCTTATTGTCCATATCTTGTCAGATACAGAAGTTTTGACCAGACCAGGGCGGACAGTGTTCAGTTGCCTTTGTTCTGGATTTTTCCTTCGGAACGGGGGGATTCGTCAGAGGTGTTGCATATACCGGATACCGTACTTTCGGTCCAGAAACTGGTTTATCCCAATCAAATGCCGTTCAGTTCCAGTTTGTTTTATCAGGTTCAGAACGGGAAGATAAAGGTGTTCAGAAGCAACGGACTTGAATTTGACACCAACAGGGAAATAGAACAGCTGTTCATATTGTCTTCAAATGTCTCTTACTATGACGAGCAGACGGAGGAGGAAAAAACGAAAACGGTTTTTTCGGATATAGTTCCTGAAGACATCGTTGCCTTGCGACTGGGAGAGTTATGGAGTATAGACAAGCATAGTCTTGAAATCAAGAAAGAGGTTTGTTTTTTCCTTCCGTTGTATTTTCATGACGATGATATGTATTCACAATTAGGGCTTAGGATTTACAACAAAGCGTACAGAAATCAATAGGATGAAAAGAGAAAAGTTGTCCATGCAGCAACTGCACAGGATAAGCGTGGAAGAATTCAAGCGGAGTGAGAAACTCAACATCCGGGTGGTATTGGACAATGTCAGAAGCATGAATAACGTTGGTTCGGTTTTTCGTACATCGGATGCTTTTCTGATAGACAGGCTTTATCTTTGCGGAATAACGCCCAGACCTCCTCACAGAGAGATACAAAAGACGGCTTTGGGAGCTACCGAGAGTGTTGACTGGACGTATTTTCCACAAACGGTACAGGCATTGGAGGAATTGAGAAAAGAAGATTACACCATATATGCCGTTGAGCAGACGACAGACAGCATAATGTTGAATGAATTCAAGCCGGCAAAAGAGGAGAAGATAGCCGTCATTATGGGTAATGAGGTGGAAGGCGTTTCACAGTCTGCACTGGAACTTTGCGATAAGGTTGTGGAGATACCGCAATTCGGCACAAAACATTCGCTCAACGTATCAACGTCTTGTGCGATTGTTTTGTGGCAAATTGTGTCATCGGTTAAATACTGAAACAATCTTTTTTGTTCAGTGTTTCTTGTGTACCATTATGTCCAGAATCAAATCGTCCATGTCGTTCATGCCCATGCGACCTATTCTGCCCAGATTTTCTATTGATTTGTCTATACAGTCTTCCGCGATTCCGTCCGTATTGTTTACGACAGTGTTGTTCATTGCCAACAACATGGAATCGAATGCGGAATTAAGTCCTGCGGATATTTTCAAGGCGCAACTTGGCTTGGCTCCGTCGCAAGCCATACCCGTTATGGTGTTTATCATGTTTCTTATCGCGTAACACACCTGAAGCAGGGAACCTTTTTCAATATAAATCATTCCGCTTACCGCGCCCATTGAAGCATTTACCACTCCGCACAAGGCAGACAAACGTCCTATCTTGTTTTTGATGTATATGGACATAAGATTTGACAAGGTCAAGGCACGTATCGTTTCTTCTTTTGAGGCGTTTTTTCTTTTTGCATATTCGAATACGGGCAAAACGCAGACCAGTCCCTGATTTCCGCTGCCGGAATTACTGTAAACCGGAAGGGTTGCTCCGTCCATTCTTGCATCTGCCGCAGCACATGCATAGGATATAATATCTTCCCTCATGTTTTTGTCCTTGTCCATATGTAAACGCCTGCCTATGCCCAGTCCGTACTCTTTTGTCAAGCCTTCTTTCGCCATTGCTTCATTTACGACGGCTGTTTGGTATATCCATTCCAAGAAAGATACATCCGTTTTGTCGGCATAGTCATATATTTCTCGGGCGGAAAGGGTTGATGCGACATCCTTATCGCGGGATTGTGAATTTCCGTCCTTTGTTTGGTTTTGCCAGTCCTTGTGCAAAAGTATATCGTCATTTTTCTGCACAAGGACAAAATTCTGGTGATTCTGTGCGATTATCGCTTTTGAGAATTCGTTTCCCGAATGGCAACAACACTCTATGTAAAGCTTTTCATCGGTATCTTTATGTCTTATGGTTATTTCATGAGTGGCCAACCATTCCTTTGCAATGTCAACGTATTCTCTTGCATTTTCCAATACCTGCAACCCTTTTTCACTTTTACCGGAACAAATTCCCAACGCTATTGCAATCGGAAGGCCTATCATTCCGGTACCGGGAATACCCACTCCCATGGCATTTTTTATGATGTTCTTTGAAAGGAACATCTCGACTCTATTTACTTCTTTGCCCAGGACTTCCTTTGCTTTGGCTGCAGCCAAAGCAACAGCAACAGGCTCGGTGCAACCGACTGCAAGAACAATGTTTTCCTGCATCAACGTCCTGATTTCTTCCTGTCTTGTCATAATAAAACCTACTTTGTACGGTTTATCTTTTTCAATATGTCAGCTTTGTATTTTGTTTCATATTCCTTTGCAAACTGATTGTAATCCAGTTCCGTATTCAATCCTTCTCCAAAAAATACCAGCATCTTTTCAAATTCATTCGGATTGTTGTAGCCTGCTATGACCTCTATTACG
>DXGG01000016.1 GCA_019114015.1 Candidatus Onthomorpha intestinigallinarum
CAATAAGAGAGGTAAAGAAAATTATTGATGATGTGGAGGCCGCAACGTCAGAGAAATTCGTAAGAATGGAGATGGGTGTGCCAGGTCTTCCGGCTGTTTCCATAGGTGTTGAGGCTGAAATAGAGGCATTGAAGAACGGATGTGCAGCCATTTATCCGGATATCTACGGAACAAAGGAACTGAAACAGGAAACGGCACGCTTTGTGAAGAACTTTTTGGATGTGCAGGTGCCTGAAGATTGCTGCGTACCGACAGTGGGAAGCATGCAGGGCAGTTTTGCCGCCTTTATGACAATTGCCCGTTTGGATGGAAAGAAAAACAAGATTCTGTTTGTCGATCCGGGTTTCCCTGTTCAAAAGCAGCAATGCAGGATATTGGGTATAGAAACAGAGCATTTCGATGTTTACGACTATCGTGGAGACAAGCTCGGAGCCAAACTGGAAGAGTATTTGTCCAAAGGGGATGTCGCAGCCTTGATATATTCTTCTCCTAACAATCCTGCATGGTTTTCGTTCAATGAACAGGAACTGCAGACGATAGGGGAGACGGCAAACAAGTATGACGTAATTGTAATAGAGGACCTGGCTTATTTCGGAATGGATTTCAGAAAGGACTATTCCAAACCGGGCGTTCCTCCTTTCCAGCCTACGGTGGCAAAATGGGCAAAGAAATATCTGCTGATGATTTCGGGCAGCAAGGCTTTTTCGTATGCCGGACAAAGAATAGCCGTGACAATCATGAGTCCTGAACTGTTTGAATTCAAAACGGATTACATGAAAAACTATTTTTCTCAGGATACATTCGGAAGAGCATTGATATTTGGTTCGTTGTACGCGCTTACCTCTGGAACAGCCTTCTCTCCACAATACGCATTGACGGCCATATTCAAGGCATGCAACGATGGAACCTACAATTTCGTCGAGCCTTTGAAGGATTACGGACAAAAGGCGCACCAGATGAAGAAGGCTCTTGTTGAAAACGGATTCAAAATCGTGTACGACAAGGATTTGGATGTGGATATAGCCGACGGATTCTACTTTACGTTCTCCTATCCCGGCTTTAGCGGGGAAGAACTGTTGAGTGAATTGGTATATTACGGTATCAGTGCCATTTCGTTGACCATTTGCAGAAGCAAGAGGACGGAAGGAGTAAGGGCATGCGTATCATTGGTGCCTCACGAGATGATAAAACCTTTCGAGGAAAGGCTTAAAATATTCCACAAAGACCATCCGATAAAATAGAACAAGGTTTCGCAAAAACGGAATCAAATTCCGTAAAATCCTTTTCTGAAAAGAAAAAATTGGATTCAGAAGACATTTTTCGCTTTTCCCGAACGTTTGTCTGATATTGACGGATGTTGCAAACATGTCTTCGTTTCGGATTACGTGCAGGAAAATGTATGAAAATGAAAGAGAAAGGATATGCCGATGTTTTGAACTCCGATATACAATCGGCAGAAAGTAGTTTGTGTGAAAAGGATTCCGTATGCAGGGAATGCGAATCCTTTTCATATCCTTTGATGGAGCAGTTCCTTTCCTTGCAGGGAGAGGGATTCAATACCGGAAAGGCGGCCTATTTCATAAGGCTGGCGGGCTGTAATGTGAGATGTGATTTCTGTGATGTCAAACAGTCATGGAATGTTGCCGACAGACCTTTAGCAAGTGTGGGCAGTATTGTGGACAATGCCAGAAAGCATAATGCCGTAAACGCGGTTGTAACCGGCGGCGAGCCGCTTCTGTACGATTTGAATCCCTTGACAAGGGCCTTGAAGGCCGAAGGGATATGCACATGGCTCGAAACATCCGCATCAAAACCCTTGAGCGGCATTTGGGACTGGATTTGCATATCGCCAAAGACAAAACGGCCTCCTTTGGAGGAAAACATGATATACGCAGACGAACTGAAAGTCGTCATAAGGGACGAATCCGATTTTTCCTTTGCGGAACTTTACGCCTCCAAAACAAAAAAAGGCTGTATGCTCTACCTTCAGGCGGAATGGGAAAGCGAAAAGAAAGTGATGAAATCCATAATAGACTACATAGAACATCATCCGATTTGGAGACTGAGCCTTCAGACGCACAAGTATCTTGACATAAGATGATGCGTTTTCGGGCTTTCGGGTCGGCTTTCCTTTACAACAGGGCCCGTATTGCCAGTTCGTAGCCTTTGAGTCCGAATCCGAACAGGCTGCCACTGCATACGGGTGCGAGCATTGATATGTGGCGGAATTCCTCCCTTGCCAGTATGTTGCTTATGTGCACCTCAATGACCGGAATGTCTATTGCCGCAATCGCATCCGCAATCGCAATGGAGCTGTGCGTGTATGCACCGGCATTGATTATTATTCCGTCTCTGTTTCTTTCCTCTTGTATTCTGCCGACTATTTCCCCCTCTATGTTGGATTGGAAACAGTTCAGGTGCAACTGCGGAAACATCCTTTGCAGTTCAAGGAAATATTGTTCGAAACTCTTGCATCCGTAAATGCTTGTCTCCCTTTGACCCAGAAGATTGAGGTTGGGTCCGTTAATTATACTTATTTCTTTCACGGTGTTTGAAATCTCTTTTCAGTACTGTTTTGTCCCTGCCTATCAGAAAGAGCGTCGGCACTGTCCATATATAGCTTTTGGTTATAGGAGTGCAGTCAACGCAGTATGAATTTATCCACTTGTCGGGCATTTCCTTTTGGTATTCTTCCCATGCCTGCATGTCAACTTCGGGAGCGACCGCGAGAACCTGCAACTGCCCTGATTCCACAAGACGGTTTATCGACTTGGATTCCGCAAGTTTTTTTCTTGTCTTTTGGCAATCCTCACAGTCCGGGCTGTAAAAAAACACCAGGACGTTGGATTGGCATGAATCGATAAGGGAATACAGATCGCCTTTCATATTGCCGTTTTCGAATGTGAAGTTCACTGCCTTCATTCCGACACGGTTGTCGTTTTCCTTGTCGAATTGCTGGGCTTTTGTGCCTATTGCAAAAAAAAGAAGAATTATTGCCGCAACTGTTCGTATCATATCTCAAAGCAGTCTCCTTTCTTGGGGATGTATATGTTTCTGTACCCGTTTTTGTCGAGTGTTTTGGCGAAGTTCTTCTGTGTTTTTTCTTCACCGTGCACCAATATGAGTCTTTTTATCTTTGTTTTGTCCTGACAG
>DXGG01000188.1 GCA_019114015.1 Candidatus Onthomorpha intestinigallinarum
CAGATGTTATCTTCTTGATTTCTTCGAACAATCTCTGACAAGGCAATCCCATTATCGTATAGAAGTCACCCTCTATTTTTTCTATGCCGGTCAGGCCTATCCATTCCTGAATGCCGTAGGCTCCTGCTTTGTCATAAGGTGCGTAGTTTTGTATATAGTATGATATTTCTTCTTCCGTAAGATTCTTGAACTTTACAATGCTTGTCTGACTGAAACTCTTTATCGCTTTATTTGTCCGCAGACAACAGGCAGTTATGACTTTGTGAGTCTTACCGCTCAATACGTTCAATGTCTGTGCTGCTTTTATGGCGTTCTCGGGTTTGTTCAAAATTGCATTGCCCATAACGACCGTTGTATCGGCTGTTATCAGAATGGAATCTTTTGATAGCGATTCCGCGTAGACTTCCGATTTTCTTCTGGCGAGAAATTCTGCCGCTTCTTCCGGCTTTATGTCACAATCCAGACTTTCATCGACATCGATGCTGACTATTCTTACATTGGAAAACCCCATTTGTTTCAGAAGGTGTCTGCGTCTTGGCGATTGCGAGGCAAGAATTATTTCCCTTTGAAAAAGATTATCCAATTCCACCGATTATTATGTATTTGACCGTTGTCATTGCGAACAAAATGGAAACAAACAATATTTTCACTAAAGAGGACAAAAACGCATAGTCTTCTTCGGATATTGCTTTACGTAATTCATAAATGAAATAAACAAGAGGCAAGTGTACGAGTGCACTTACCAATCCCAATATTTTTACCGGAGATGCGGAATAATATCTGTATTGAAAAAAAATCACCGTAAACATCAGTATGATACTCAAAAGGTATATCGGAGTTTTGCGGCCTTGCTCAAATTCTTGTGCCTCTTGTTGGTATTTCAAAGCAGTATCAGTCAATGCCAGCAGGAATATAAATGTTGCGAAGAACAGAAATACAACCGATATATCCTTTATTTCCGGAACAATTATTCTGAATAAGTCAGGTTTTGATATAAGCGAAAACAGTTCGAACAAGCCGGGAAGCAATACGAGCATTGCACAGAAAAGGGAAACGATTATGCCGCCGTATATACGACGGCTTTGATATCTGATTGCATAAAAATAAGAGGAAAAGACAAACAGAAGCATTATCGATCCCAAGTGAACGAATCCGTTTGAATAGCCTACAACGTAACCTGTGATAACGGCAACTGCATCGGGAACGACAAATGAACTGACGATAAGGGATTTGTTGATATTACAATTGTTTTCGGAATAATACAGATTCATCGTGTCCGAACCGAACATGACGAGCAATACCGCCACGCAAAACAAGACAAACTCTCCCGTAGAAATTAGCGAGGTGAATCCCAGCGCATTGTAAAAATAGTTTATTATGAAAATCTTTACGACAATCATACAGGCAAAAGCCATAAGCATGTTTTGCCATCGTGCGACGTTTAATATCTCCTTAATCATTTCGTTTTTTAATTTCTTCCTTAACTTTCTTGCCGTTGTCGAATACCGTTCTGGAGATAACGTTTCCTTCTTTGTCGTAGTTCTTCCATACACCTGTTCTCAATCCGTTTTTGTATTCGCCCTCACCTGAGGGTTTGTCGGCACTATAGTATTCAATCCATTTCCCGTCGGGACGGCCGTCCCTGAAGTTCTGTTCTCTTTGTTTGCTACCGTTTTGTGAGAAAAAAGTCCATTTGCCTTCTTTCCTGCCCTGGGAATACATGCCTTGTTCAATAAGGATTCCCGAAAGATATTTTTCCCATCTCCCGTTAAGGATGCCATTATTGTAGTTGGCTTTCTGAAACATGTCGCCTTTTTCGTCATACAATATTTCGGTACCGTCTTTCATTCCGTTTTTGTATGATACTTCGGTTTTTTTAGTGCCGTCCTCATAAAACAACTCCCATCTTCCGTTCATCTCCCCATTGGAAAAAGAACCTCTCGAAATGATGTTGCCGTTTTCGAACCAACTTTCCCAAACCCCTTCCTCTTCTCCGTTGACATAGCTGCCTTTATGATGTAATTTGCCGTTTTCGTAATATGTTTTCCAAAGGCCTGTCCTTTTGCCTTCCAAATATTCGCCTTCCCTCCATTTTTCTCCCGTTTCATAGAAATAAATCCAATGACCCGTTTCTTTGTCGTTGGAGTAACGCCCTTCACTGCCTTTTTCCCCGTTGCTTTTGTAATAATAGGTCCATAAACTGTCTCTTTTGCCGTTTTTCAGAAATCCTTCCATGTCTTTTCTGCCGGATTCATACCACCATGTTGCTTTTCCGTCAAGAGAGTCGTTTTTGTATGAAGATTCAAATTTGATTTTCCCGTCAGGGAAAAACTCTTTGTAAGGTCCTTGTTTTTTTCCGTCTGAAACAATGCAACTGTAATGCAGTTGTCCGTTGGGATAAAATGCTTTCATAATGCCGTTGCCTGAGGCTATTTCCACTTTTTGTATGGAGTCGTTTTCATAGTAGTAAATCCATTGGCCTGTTTTTCGACCGTTTTTGTCGTATTCCCCTTTTATCTGCATCTTCCCGTTATCGTAGAACCATTGCCATTGTCCCGTTCTCGTTTTGTTGTCGCTTAAAAATCCTTTGGTAGCCACTGCTCCGTTGTTCCAATATTCCGTGTATGGCGTTTGGGAATGAACATGAGAAAACACGAACAAAAAAGCAACTGCAAAAGCAGTGATTTTTTTCTTCATCATTATTTACTATTGTTTGGAATATGTTATTTTTATGGATGCGGGTTTGACAGGATGCAAAGGTCCGTTGAGAATTATTCTTGTTGCGGTAGAACGTCTTGAATCAAGGACAAGATATATGTCCGCGTCTTCAATGTTACCGTTTAGAAGGTTAGCCAAATGCATGCCTATGTTCATCTTGAAAGAGTTGGATTTATTGTCATAGAATCCTCCATAGAAAGCATCGGACAATTGTGCATCGTGTATGAGTACAAGATTGGTGTTGCCATTGCTTACATATTTTCTGTAACAGAGAATTCTGGTGGAAGTGTTCAACGAATATTTGTTTGAACTTGAAACAGGTATCTCCAGAATGGCAGAATTTATTGCCGTGTTATTGAACGAAAGTCCGCCGTTTACGTTTTCTTGCCATTTTTGTCTGAACAACAGTTCGTCAATGTTTATTTTAGCCATGCTTATACCCATGCTTCCCAAATATATTTCGTTGTTTCCGCTCAAAGTATCCGATATGTTTAAGTCCGATATGTGCGAGGAGGAAAAGTCATACCCGTAATGCATGAATCTGTTTCCGTTTGCCGGGAAATTGATAAGATATTTTTGATTTTTGTCGTTTTGTCTGTAATACACTGCTATGCCTGAAAGAGAGGTACTCATATCGACATAGGCAATCATGCCCCCTGTTGCGTTTTTTTTCTTGAACTGTATTTTTATACCTTTGAACAGTCGGCAGAAATCATCGTTGGTGCCATTGAATGTTTTTATTTTATTGACGAATGCATCGCTTAGTTTTATTGACAAATGAGGGTCTATGCTGTCGTTGTCGGATTCATATTTTATTTCCTTCGTTCCGTTGAATATGGGTTCACTGTTTGTGGCTACGCTACAGAATCCGTATTTTTTTGTAGAGTCTATTTCTTCCGATACTTCATATACATAGACATCCATTTCTTTGGATTTTACCAAAGTGTCGCCTGTAAATCCGCCTATATAGGCCAGATTGAGCAAGACGGAGTCTATGGCGTAGGATGAAAAATCTACGGAAGAAGTAGAAAGATTAAGTTGAGTATATATATCGGAAGAAACCAAACCGAATTCGTTATCGAAATATTCTCCCACGACATTGTAACGGTAGTTGGCCGTTTCCAGAGAATCTTCCTTGAAAAAGGAAGCATTCATTATTCCCGAAGGATTGTAAACATTGACGTTGACCAAATCTTCTCCGTTGACCAAGTCAAGTCCAAGCGTTTCATCCTCATCTATACAAGAGGCAAAAAGGAAAGGCAATAAAAGCAACAAAAATCCTTTTACCATGCGGAAATGATATACGTTAATCTTCATCTGGAACAATAATGGAATTATACAAATTGTTTATATTCTCGGACAATTCTTTCAGTGAATCGTTATACTCGACAAAAGGTTTTTGGGAATCTTTGACGAATGCCATCAATTCAGGATTTACATTGTCGGATGCTATCACGACAGCATCTGCATAAGAAATGGCGGCTTTCATGATGTTTATGTAAGTAGGTTCCTTGTATAATCTCCAATCTTTAGGTGTGCCGCCGTCTGTTTTCAGTTTTTTGTGCAACTCTTCACACAACGCACCTTCAAAATCGTCCCCAAACAGACTCACTACAATTTTACTGTTTGAAAACAAAGGATTGTTTCCGTACTCGGTTCTTTTTACGTAAAAAGGCAGTAATGCGGCAAACCATCCAGAACAATGTATGACATTAGGTTCCCAACTGAGCTTTTTTATCGTTTCCAATACTCCTCTGATGAAAAAAATGGCTCTTTCGTCATTATCTTCAAACAGTTTTTCATTATCATCAAGTATATTGGCTTTTCTTTGAAAGAAGTCTTCATTGTCGATGAAATAAATCTGTATTCTTGCCGGCTGAATGGAAGCGACTTTTATTATAAGCTGATGGTCGGCATCGTCTATGATTAGATTCATGCCAGAAAGCCTTATGACTTCATGTAATTGGTTTTTTCGTTCGTTGATGTCTCCGAACTTTGGCATGAAAGTTCTTACTTCTCTTCCTTTTTCCTGAATGCTTTGTGGTATGTATCTGCCAAATTCCGCAATATCAGAACCGTTCAAATAAGGTTTTATTTCCTGATTTACGAATAATACTCTTGCTTTATTCATATTTAAATGATATCTATTGCAAAGTTACGCAAAATAAAGCTTCTAACAAAATTTCCGTTCTTCCAGCATGGGGACGAACTTGAAATTACCAAACGTTTTGATGTTTATTTCCGTGTTTGAAATTTTGGTGACTTTGTACATTTCCTGTTCGTTTTTACCGACAGGTATTACCATTATGCCTCCGGTTTTCATCTGTTCGACTAATTTTTGAGGAATATCCGGAACACCACACGTTACGAGAATTTTATCAAACGGAGCATAAGCAGGCATGCCGAGATAACCGTCTCCAAAAGAGACTTTGGGTTTATATTTGAGGATTTCAAACATTTTTTTTGCGTAATCGAATAGAGGTTTGAATCGTTCAATTGTAAAGACTTTGGCTTTCATCTCACACAATATACATGTCTGATATCCGGAGCCTGTTCCTATTTCCAAAATTTTATCGCCCTTTTGAACGTTTAGCAATTGAGTTTGAAAAGCTACTGTGGACGGTTGGGATATTGTCTGGTTGCAGAGAATTTCCAAGGCTCTGTCTTCATAGGCTATCACATCTAAAGATGAATCTAAAAAAAAGTGTCTGGGGACATTGTTTATCGCTTCGAGTACATATTCGTCGGAGATACCTTTTTCTCTTAGATAATTTACCAGCATTCTTCTCATCCCCTTGTGTTTGAAACTGTCTAAATACATTGTTGCACCTTGGTTTTAGACTGCGAAGGTACAAAGAAATTAAAATATGAATGCTTGCGTTTGTAAAAAACGTGTAAATTTGCAGGACGTATTCATTTTTGTAGAAATGGGCAATGGATATTGATTTTATGATTTGATATAGCTGGATGTTATGAATAAGTTGTTTTTATTTTTATTTGTTGCGGTATTGTTTTGTTCTTGTGATGACTTTGAAGGAACGCAGGAAATCCCGTCCTATGTAAAATTTACCGGTTTTGAGATGGTTGATAATCCGGACATGACATCTTCACAGACGGAGGATATGCTTACAAGTGACATAAAAGATGTGTGGTTATATGTAGACAATATATTTATAGGGGCTTATCCTTTGCCATGTTCAATACCTGTTTTGGAAGAAGGAAAACATAAGATTGATTTAAGGCCTGGAATAATATACAACGGGATGAATAACACAAGGGAAGCCTATCCTTTTTATACCACCGTAATAGATACGCTTGATTTGACTCCCGGGAAGAAGGTGGAAGTTACCCGTAACGAAATAATGTATGATTCTGACAAGATGACAATGCCTTTTTTAGAATCTTTCGAGGATCCTTACATTGGATTTCAACAGGCCGATGTGACAAATGACAATCCTGAAAAAATGATAGTCATAAGCAGTAATGACAGTGTAGGGTATGGCGCTTCTTGCGGTGCGATTTATTATGATGAGAATGGCAAAAACAAATATATATCCGTTGATTCTATCCATTGTACTAATACCAATGGCGTTGTTTTGGAATTGGATTATCATTGTAATGTGCCGTTTGAGGTCGGTATATACGGTAAGTCAGGTTCTTCTTCAACGAGCACTTATGTAAGTGCAGTGAGAATTACACCCAATCATTCCAAAGGATGGCAGAAGATGTACGTTATTCTTGGTAAGGTATGGGGTCAGTTGGGTTATCCTTCGGATTTCAGATTTTATTTTGAACTTATAAATCAAAATGGTATTTCAGGTGCTTATGTGCATATAGACAACGTTAAGTTGATACATTTTCCAAATCAATATTAAATATTAGTAGTTAAGGATAGACTGAAATAATGAATGCCAAATTACAGACGGCTAAATACGTCATATCTGATTTTGTTGCTGCTACAATAGCGTGGAGTCTGTTTTTTATATTCCGCAAAATATCCATAGAGGCTGGAACATTCAGTGATGTGAATGCTGTTTTCAAGGACAGGAATTTTTATTTGGGACTGGTTTTTATTCCATTGTTTTGGTTGTTGTTGTATTATGTTCAGGGCAGTTATCAGAATGTATATCGCAAATCGAGATTGAAAGAACTGAGCCAAACGGTAATGGCTTGCGTAATAGGAGTGATTATTATATTTTTTGCATTGTTGCTAGATGACAAGGTTGGAACTTATAATAATTATTATTTTTCTTTTCTTGTACTTTTTGCCATTCATTTTCTCTTGACGTATGTTCCACGATTGATTATAACGACTCATAAGGTACGTTCAATACATAACCGTACGATAGGCTTCCCTACTATCATAGTTGGAGATAAGGCAAAAGCCATGGAAATTTTCAATGACTTGCAAAAACAGGAATTATATTCCGGAAATAAGATAGAGGGTTTTGTCAATATATCAGGAACGCCCGTGAGAGAGTTGCCTTTGAATTATTTGGGAACATTGAAGGACATATCCCGTATTATTTCGGATTATAAAATAGAGGAAATAATAATTGCCTTGGAAAAGGATGAGGAAAACGCAGTATATGATATAATTTCTCTTGCAGGACAGAATATTGAAATAAAAATACCTGCGGATAGAAAGGATATATTGTTGGGTAATGTAAAAACCACGGCTATATTTCATACTCCGCTTATGGTAGTGACTCATGGTCTTATGCCACCTTGGCAGGGAATAGTCAAGCGACTGTTGGATATATTGTTTTCTTTGTCGGCCATTGTGATTCTTTCACCGGTATATATTGTTACTGCGATAATAGTATATACCACCAGCAAGGGGACAGTCTTCTACAAACAGGAAAGAATAGGGTATAAAGGTAAACCATTTTATATGCACAAGTTCCGGTCTATGTATATAGATGCTGAGGATGGCGGTCCAAAGTTGTCGAGCGGAGACAAGGATACGCGCATAACTCCTTTCGGTCGGTTCATGAGGAAAGTCCGTTTGGATGAAATCCCTCAGTTTTACAATGTCCTGAAAGGAACAATGAGTATAGTAGGACCAAGACCGGAGCGACAATACTTTATAGAACAGATAGTCAAGAAAGCCCCTGAATACAGGTTGTTGCACAGAGTTAAACCGGGAATTACTTCATGGGGACAGGTTAAGTTCGGTTATGCGGAAAATGTAGATCAAATGATAGAAAGATTGAAGTACGACCTGCTTTATCTGGAAAATATGTCATTGGCCACGGATATAAAGATATTGCTTTATACTTTCGTGATAATATTGCAAGGTCGTGGTAAGTAGTCTGACTTACATTTCATTTATTTTTCTACCTATTATTCTTACCGCGCAACCTACGTATTCATTGCATGGTTTTTTCTTTACGGCGCAACCGGGTTCTATTCCTAACAGACGTTTACACACTATGTCACCGTTTTCTTTGCGGAATTCTTCTGCTGCCTCTCTTATCCATGAGATGATTTTCTGTTTGTTGACTTTATCGTTTACTCCATCATAGGGGATTATAAAACTGCCTGTCATGGCTATTGCGGATACGCATCCGCATATTTCTCTCATTCTTGCCACGCCACTGCCGAATGGAAAAGCCATTCTTTCCGCAGTTTTACAGTCCAATCCGATTTCGTTACAAAAAGCCATTACGACAGATTGAGCACAAGTGTATCCCTGAGCATGCAGTTTTTGTGCGTATTCAACTTTTTCTTCTATATCTATTTTCATAACAGAATCAAGTATATACAAATAACGAGAGGCAATAGCCATTGTCTCTCGTCCGTTATCAGTACATCTGGCCGGAATCGAACCGGCACAGGTTTTACCCCACTAGATTTTGAGTCTAGCGCGTCTACCAGTTTCGCCACAGATGCGCGATTTTTCGATTGCAAAGGTACTACTTTTTTTGAATGTGGCAAATTAATATGCTTTTTTTTTGTAATTGGGAAAATGTATGTAACTTTGCACACATAATTACAAAGGATTTATGGCAGAGAAAAGTCAGAAAGATACAACGGCTCTGTTTACCGGTAGAGCAACGGCTTATTTGGCGAGAAAAATATCCAAAATATACCAAAAGCCGCTTGGAGATTCGATAGTTTTACAATATGCCGATGGAGAGTTCCAACCGTCCTATGAACAGAATCTCAGAGGTTGTGATGTTTTTATAATCCAGTCTACATTTGCACCTTCGGACAATCTTATGGAGCTTCTAATGTTGGCGGATGCCGCAAAAAGAGCTTCGGCAAAAAGAATAATAGCAGTTATTCCTTATTTTGGATTTGCCCGTCAGGACAGAAAGGACAAACCGAGAGTTCCCATAGCTGCAAAACTTATAGCCGATTTGTTGCAGGCGGCAGGTGTGAGCAGGGTCATCACAATGGATCTTCACGCCGACCAGATACAGGGATTCTTCAATATTCCGTTGGATCATCTTTTGGCTTCGTCAATATTTATTCCTTATCTTAGAGGTCAGGATATAGCAACGGATGATTTGCTGTTCGCTTCTCCGGATGTCGGAGGAACAAAAAGGGCCAGTCAGTATGCAAAGACTCTCGGCACAGGCTTTGTAATGTGCTACAAGCAAAGGAACAAACCGAATGAGATAGGTACCATGCAGTTGATAGGTGATGTTAAAGGCAAGCACATTATTTTGGTCGATGATATAATTGATACGGGAAATACGCTTTGCAAGGCGGCCGATTTGATAAAGTCTTGCGGGGCTGAAAGTGTAAGGGCGATGATAACGCATCCAGTATTGAGTGGAGATGCGATAGAGAAAATAGAAAATTCATGTATGGAAGAACTTATCGTTACCGATACCATCCCTTTGAAAAGGGATAGTGCGAAGATAAAGGTGCTTTCGACTGCCTCCATATTTGCCGAAGCCATCCGTAGGGTTGAAAACTACGAATCCATAGCAGATTTTTATGAGATAGCCGTAAAACAAAAAGGAGTGATAGAAAGATTTTAGTCCGTTTGTTTCGGATAGTTGTTTGAGTGATTTATAAACGAAAAAAAGTAATTAAAGAAAATGAAGACAGTATCTATGAGTGGTTCTCTAAGGGAGAACGTAGGGAAAAAGGATGCTAAAAATTTGAGAAGTCAGGGATTGGTTCCTTGTGTTGTTTATGGTGGTAAGGGAGACCAGGTGCGTTTTACCTTGGAGCAGAAAGCTTTCAAGCCGTTGTTGTTTACTCCTGACACGCATTATGTCGATTTGGATATAGACGGAAAACAGTATCGTGCCATATTGCAGGAGATACAATATCATCCTGTTACGGATGAGGTTCTTCATGCAGACTTCTTGCAAATATTCGATGACAAGCCCATTTCAATAACAATTCCGGTCAAGTTGAGCGGTACTGCACCAGGTGTTTTGCAGGGAGGAAAACTGACCCTTAAAATACGTAAGTTGAAAGTAAAGGGATTGCCTAACGATATACCTCAATATGCGGAGATAAAGGTAGACAGTCTCGAGATAGGACAAGGCATAAAGGTTGAAGATGTTCAAATAGAAAAAGTGGAGTTGTTGGACGTTAAGTCGAGTGTTGTTGTTTGGGTTAAGCCTACACGTGCATCCGGAAAATAGAAGTATTTAGAACAAATCTTATAATCAAAGGTTGTATCTTTGGATGCAACCTTTTTTGGTTGTTTGTATGAAATATTTGATAGTTGGTCTTGGAAATCCCGGGAAGGAATATGAAGGTACGAGGCACAATATAGGCTTCATGGTTCTGGACAGGTTTCTGAACAGGCTGAATGAGGAAAAACATACCGAATATTCTTTCTCCTTAGATCGTCATGCTTATGTGGCAGAGGTTAGGATAAAAGGCAGAACGTTGGTGTTGGTAAAACCTACGACCTTTATGAATCTTAGCGGAAAAGCGGTGAAGTATTGGTTGGACAGAGAGAAGATACCGATTGAGAATATGCTTGTCATAGTTGACGATTTGGCCTTGGATTTGGGGACAATACGACTTAGGATGTCTGGAAGTGACGGAGGACACAACGGGTTGAAAGACATAATAAGTATATTGGGACATAATAAGTTCAACAGGCTTCGATTCGGCATAGGAAATAATTTCACCAGAGGACATCAGATAGATTTCGTACTTGGAGAAATCAAAGGAGAGGACAAGGACATAGTGGACAAGAAACTGGATATGTGTAGCGATATCATTGTTTCTTTTTCCACGATAGGCATGGACAGAACGATGAACGCTTTCAACGGCAAGTAAGGCGGGCAGCAGGACTTATAATCTGTAACATCCGGACAGATATTCCGCTATTTGTTTTGCGGATATCGATTCCATACATTCACATATTGCAGATTTTCTGCATTTGTTGCAAACGGTCTGTTTGCAGAATATCCGTGTGTTTGTCCCGAAAGGTCTCCAACGTTCGGGATTCATTGGACGTATTGGAGGGAACAATCCTATGGCGTGTTTGTTCAATGCGCCGGCTATATGAAGAGGCCCCGTACTTGCAGCCACCAGTCCGTCAGATTCGTTTATCAGTGCAATGTATTCTTCCAGTGACAGTTTGCCGCTAAGGTCAAAAACATTGTCATGTGTATCTTCAATAAGATATTTTCTGAAATCCTTTCCTTCCTCTTCAGTTCCGCAAAGGAATATTCTGAATCTGTTCTTGTCTAGCAAACCAATTAACTTCTTAAAATTTTCAAGTCCCCATTCTCTTGCGCTTCCTTTTGATTTCGGATGAAGAATCAAATTGAAGAGGTTTTTGTCAACAGAAGTTCCACCATAATTGTCATATTTGTTTAAAACCCTGAAATGCAAATATTTCTGTATGTTTTCAAAATCTATGTTCCGAACGGAAGAAGCCAAAGGCTTCAAAAGAAAAAGATTGAGAACTGATTCATGAAGGTTGGAATTTTTTCGGCTGAAATTTGGTAAATGGTTGCAGAATAGCCAGTTGAATAATCTGTGAGACGTCCCTATACGCGTTTTTATACCGGCCTTTTTGCATACACGTGCTATTTCTTTACGTGGAAATATATGCAAAACGACATCTATCTTGTTCGTTTGCAGTGTATTAATACCACAATCGCCCTGTCTGAACAATTCATCCCAATCAAGAATAATATCTATGTCAGTACAACATTCTACAACAGCTTTCGTATATTTTCGGCATAAAAAGATAACCTTTGCGGCAGGAAAATACGATTTTATGACTCCGGCAAGCGGAAGCGTCAGTACCACATCGCCTATGCCGTCAGTCCTGCTTATCAGAAAGGTTTTTTGTTCGTTGTTCTCTAAGTTTCGCATATTTCAGAAATGTTGCCACGGCAGATAACTTGCACACCTGATAGC
>DXGG01000017.1 GCA_019114015.1 Candidatus Onthomorpha intestinigallinarum
CTTCCGTCAGTGATGAAGATGAACAAGGTCAGATAAGGTATTTTGAGTTTTCGTACAGGATTTACGACTCGCAAGTTGTGACTTTGTGCTATTTTAAAAAGATAGGTGATGATGTTTATACCTTTTTGGCCATGACTTCAAAGGATGATTATGCTCTCTATAGGAACCGGTTTATGGAGGTTATAAAATCCACGGATATTGGTGATTGAATAATGAATTATTTGAGAATAAATAAAGAATATAAATAACAAAAAAAGAAAGATAGATATGGCAATACTTACTGTTTCCGGCTCGCCGCATGTCCAAAGTAAAGAGACTACAAAGTCTATAATGTGGACTGTGGTTATAGCTTTGATACCTGCTTTATTGGTTGGAATATACTATTTCGGCTTCAGGGTACTTGGCATTACTCTGGTATCGGTCGCATCGTGTTTGTTGTTCGAATGGCTTATACAGAAATTCTTGTTGAAAGGCAAACAAACCATTTCTGACGGTTCTGCCGTCATTACCGGAATCCTTTTGGCTTTCAACCTGCCTTCAAACATACCTTTTCCTTTGGTTGTTTTGGGCGCCTTGGTAGCAATAGGCATAGGAAAAATGACTTTCGGCGGATTGGGAAAGAATCCTTTCAATCCGGCCTTGGTCGGAAGAGTATTCTTGTTTTTGTCATTCCCGACCTATGTGGCAATATCCGAATGGCCAAAGCCTCAACCGTTGTTTTCTTCGGCTGTGGCTGATGCATTGACCGGTCCCACACCTTTGCTTATGATGAAAAACGGTCAGATGCCCGAGATGTTCGATATGTTTTTGGGTGCAACCGGCGGAAGTTTCGGAGAAGTGTCCGCAATAGCCATTCTCTTGGGCGGTATTATAATGTTGTTCAGAAAAGTCATCACATGGTATATACCGGTTGCATATCTGGGAACGGCTGGAATCTTTTCGCTCATATTGTGGTCGGCAGGCATTACGGTTAATCCCGTTTACCATTTGTTGGCAGGCGGAATGATGCTTGGAGCCGTTTTTATGGCTACGGATATGGTTACAAGCCCGGTGACCAAAAAAGGACAACTCATATTCGGTGCTGGATGCGGATTGTTGACAATAATATTCCGTTGTTTCGGACCTATGCCTGAGGGTGCTTCATTTGCGATTCTTATAATGAATGCGGTAACTCCGTTGATAAACAAGTATTGTAAACCGAAGAGATTTGGTTATTAACCATTAAAAAAAGTATCAGATATGGCTAAAATGGAATCTACACTGAAGAATATGGTCATGTCATTGACCGTCATAGCCTTGATAGCATCCTCTCTTTTGGCAGGAGGTTATGTTTTGACCAAGGAACCGATAGACAAGGCCACTCAGGCGAAAAAAGACAATGCAATAAAGGAAGTTCTTCCGGATAAGACGGCGGAAATAGGCCGTGCGGTCGAAATAAAGCTTGACGGCTTTGAAGACGCTTTCATAGTATATCCCGCCACAAAGAACGGAGAATTGATAGGAGCGGCAATAGAAACGTATGACAACAACGGCTATGGAGGCAAAATTAAAACAATGGTAGGCTTGGATGCGGAAGGAAAGGTGGTCAATTACGCAATATTGCAGATGAGCGAGACTCCCGGTTTGGGAGCCAAAGCTCCGGAATGGTTCAAAACCAAAGGAGACATAAGAGGCAAGAATCCCGCCGAGGACAGTTTCAAGGTAAGCAAGGACGGTGGGGAAATAGACGCAATAACCGCCTCTACCATAACCTCGCGTGCTTTTCTTGCTTCGGTGAAGTCTGCATACAATGTATTCGTAAAATATAAAGAACAACAAAAATAGGGGGATGCGATGAATAAATTCAAGATAATCTTAAACGGAATCATTAAGGAAAACCCTACATTCTGCCTGTTGCTCGGAATGTGTCCTACCTTGGGTACGACAACATCGGCAATAAACGGTATGGGAATGGGACTGTGTACAATGTTTGTCCTAATCTGTTCAAACATGGTTATATCCGCAATAAAGAATGTGGTGCCTGACAAGGTCAGAATACCGGCATTCATTGTTGTAATAGCCTCTTTCGTGACTATATTGCAGTTGTGCATGCAGGCTTATCTGCCTTCGCTTTACGAAAGTCTGGGACTGTTTATTCCGTTGATAGTTGTGAACTGTCTTATATTGGGAAGAGCCGAAGCGTTTGCAAGCGGAAACAATGTGATTGATTCCGTATTCGATGGAATCGGTATGGGATTAGGATTTACTTTGGGATTGACCATATTGGGTTCGGTAAGGGAGATATTGGGTTCAGGTTCCATATTCGGCATGAAGTTCATTGGCGATGCGGACGGAATGCTTGTTTTCGTGTTGGCTCCCGGTGCGTTTATAGCTTTGGGATACCTTATCGCATTGGTAAACAAACTGAAGGCAAAATAGAGACAAGTCTGACACATATACGATTTTAAAGACGCAACTTTTGAAACTCTCGTGTTCGGAAGTTGCGTCTTCGTTTTTGGATTCAGAATAGAATTTTTTCTTTTCTGAATCCATTTTTGCCAAACAAAGTTCCGTTGCGGGCAAACGGCATAATGATATCGTTTCCCTGCGGAATGTTCTAACAATTCCGCATATCGGATGATTTTTGCTTGTGTATGTGTGTCAGTAACCCAATATCTTCAACATGGACTTGTGACTTTGTTCTTTGGCAAAGAGTTTCGTTGTCCATTCTCCGCCTTCGTCCTTGTCCAGAATTATGTGTTTGGGTTGCGGAATCAGACAGTGCTGTATTCCTCCGTAGCCTGCAAGACTTTCTTGATAAGCTCCGGTATGGAAAAAACCGATATACAGGGGTTCGTCGTCATCATTAGAGTATTTAGGCAGGAATACGGCATTTGAATGTGCTTCCGCCGAATAGTAATCCTGACTGTCACATGTCAATCCGCCGAGAAAAACTCTTTGATATTCATTGTCCCACTTGTTTATCGGCAACAGAATGAATCGCTGTCCTATTCCCCATGTGTCGGGTAAGGTTGTGATGAACGAAGAGTCTATCATATACCATAGCTCTCGGTCATTCTGTCTTTTCTGATCTATTATGCTGTAAAGGATGCAGCCAGCCTCTCCCACGGTGAACGAACCGAACTCTGTGAATATGTTCGGCTCCGTAATGTTTTGCTTGTTGCATATGTCCTTTATTTGAGCCAGTATTTCCTCTGCCATGTACTCATAGTCGTATTCAAAGCCCAGGGAATTTTTTATTGGGAAACCTCCGCCTATGTCCAATGACTCCAAATCGGGACATATCTTTTTCAGTTCGCAATATACGTTTACGCATTTTTGCAGTTCGTTCCAGTAATATGCAGAGTCTTTTATGCCGGTGTTTATGAAGAAGTGCAGCATTTTAAGTTTGAACTTTGGATTTGAGGCTATCTTCTGTTTGTAGAAATCCAGTATGCAGTTGTAGCGTATTCCCAAACGCGAAGTGTAGAAGTCGAACATGGGTTCTTCTTCGGAAGCGATGCGTATGCCCACGTTGCAACCGGATTCAACGTCTGCGTCCAATAAGTCAATCTCTTCCATGTTGTCTATTATCGGAATAACATTGGTGAAGCCGTTTTTTATCAGTTCACCTATGTTTTCAATATACTGCGGTCTTTTGAAGCCGTTGCATAGTATGAACTGGTCTTTCTTTACTTTGCCTTGTTCATACAATTCGTTGATTATGTTTATGTCAAATGCGGATGAGGTCTCCAGATGTACATCGTTTTTTATCACTTCATCCAATACAAAGGAGAAGTGAGAGCTTTTTGTACAATATGAATAATTGTATCTGCCCTGATAATCGGTTTTTGCAATGGCGACGTTGAACAGTTTTTTTGCTCTTTGGATTTGAGATGATATCTTTGGCAGATATGTAATCTTCAGAGGCGTTCCGTATTGTTTTATTATGTCCATTAACGGTATGTCGTGGAAAGTAAGTTCGTTTTCTTCCACTTTGAATTCTTCTTGCGGGAATTCAAATGTTTGTTCAATCAAATCTATGTACTTGTTCTTCATTTTTGTGATTTGTCTTATTTACATTTGGTTTTTAAATGGCATTTGAATGAGTTGCATTGCCTTTTGCCTGCAAAAATAGATATTTTTGTTTGTAACGGTCATGTTTTTCTTGATTTTTAATCATTACTTTAATGAATAATTTATAATTTTGCCGACCAAAACAATAGGTATAAAAATTCTATGAAAAAGAAACTTTATTTATTGGCTGCGGTTTCTTTGGTAGCCTTTGGCGGATTGACGGCTTGTTCTCAAAAACAGCAGCATGTGGATTTGGGAGATTTGAAGAATCTTTCGGATTCCGCCTCTTACGTATTGGGATATTTTACGGGAATGAACATGAAGTCCCAAGGCATGGATATAAATCCTGAAATATTTTCGAGGGCTTATCAACAGGCTTATTCAGGAGACACTGTCGGCGTAATGAATAACCAACAGATGAATCAGGTTATGCAGAAGTATGAAACCGAGATGGTCAACAAACAGCGCAAGGTTGCGGAAAGCAAGGCTGTTCCCAACAGAAAAGCCGCCGAGGCGTTTTTGGCCAAAAACAAAAATGAAAAAGGTGTGATTACTACCGCGTCCGGATTGCAATACAGGGTGGAAAAGGAAGGCAAGGGACCGAAACCATCGGATTCAAATGACAGGGTAAGGATTCAGTATGAGCTAAGGGCGTTGGGAAGTGACGGTAAGTTGAGCCAGCCTATAGAAAACACTTTCGAGAGAGGAGGAGATCCGGTCATTTTTGCAATGAATAATCTTATTGAAGGGATGTTGGAAGGTTTGTCATTGATGTCTTCGGGAGCCGTTTACGAGTTTTGGATTCATCCCGATTTGGCATACGGCAATCAGGACAGCCCTATGATTCCGGCAGGCAGCATGCTTGTGTTCAAGGTGGAAATGGTGGAAGTATTGCCGGCTAATAAATAATT
>DXGG01000189.1 GCA_019114015.1 Candidatus Onthomorpha intestinigallinarum
TGACCATATTCATAAAGGTCGGAGGCACACTTGACAAACCCGTATTCTCTTATGACGCAAAAAGCAACATGCTACAAATGAAAGAACAGATATCCAGGGATAAAAAAGACATAATGAAAGCCATGGACAAAGACCTTAACCTGAACATGGAACAACGCAAAGAGGACAAAAAAAACTGGGAAAGACAGGAAAAAGGTGAATTTCTGATAGAGTGGGAAGAAAAAAACGATACGGTTAAAACGGAAAAGCACTTTGAGGATTCGGACATATCCGTCGAATGGGAATAGGGTCAGGACTGCTTGAACTGTTCCAGTTTTCTTCTGTCCCTTTTGCTCGGTCTGCCTATGCCCCGGTCTCTTTTCTCGAAGGCGAACTCCCTTGCCACTCGTATTCTGTCGTATTCTTCCTCGGGAGTCAAATCCTCCATAAAATCACACACCAACCTGGCTCCAACCCTGTTGTTGAGCAGTTGTTTGACCCTGACTGTACGATGCACCTGTTCTATCGTCAATTCGTACACATCCCCCTCCTTCACCGTCTTAGAAGGTTTGACGGCAGAGGATTCAAACCTGACCTTGCCCAACCTGCAAGCCTCAGTGGCCATAGCTCTTGTCTTGAAAAGCCTTACGGCCCAAAGCCACTTGTCTATCCTTACCTCCATCACTTCTGTCTGAAAAACACATCGATGGGAACACCGTTGAAATCGTAGAACTCTCTCAACTTATTCTCCACAAAACGCTTGTAAGGTTCCTTGACATATTGCGGCAAATTGCAATAGAACACAAACTGAGGATAAGAGGTCTTGAGCTGCATGACATATTTTATTTTCACGTACTTGCCCTTGACGGCCGGAGGAGGATTCTGCTCCTTGACTGTCGGCAGAAGTTTCTCATTCAGATCCGAGGTGGCAATCCTGCGCGAACGGGAGGCATGAACCTTGCGTACGGTCTCCAGAACCTTGTGTATTCTCTGCTTGTTTATCACTGAAGTGAAAACAATCGGCACATCATCAAAAGGACTTATCTTCTCCCTTATCTGTTTTTCGAACTTCAAATGGGTATTGCTGTCCTTGTCTATCAGGTCCCATTTGTTCACAACTATCACAACCCCCTTGTTGTTTCTGTGAATAAGGCTGAAAAGATTTATATCCTGACTCTCTATTCCCTGCGAGGCATCGAGCATGAGCACGCATATGTCGGAGTTTTCTATGGAACGTATGGAACGCATAACGGAATAGAACTCCACATCATCCATTTCCTTGTTTTTCTTTCTTACCCCGGCAGTGTCCACTATCACAAAATCAAAGCCGAACATGCTGTATCTCGTGTATAGGGAATCTCTCGTGGTTCCCGCAACATTATGGACTATGTTCCTTTCCTGACCTATCAGCACGTTTATAAACGAACTCTTGCCTACATTTGGACGACCTACAACGGCTATCTTGGGAACACCCTCGAATTCATCCTCAAAATCATCCTCATCCCCGAAGTCTTTCACAAGCTCGTCCAGCAATTCACCGGTACCCGAACCGTTGATGGAAGATATGGGGAATACCTCACCCAAACCCAACGCGTAGAACTCCACATAATCATTGGCAACCAAAGCATTGTCCACCTTGTTGGCCGCAAGCAGAATCCTCTTGCCGCAACGCCTCAATATATTCGCAACTTCCTCATCATTGGGAGTCAAACCGTCCTTTATATCAAGCATGAAGATTATCACATCGGCCTCCTCTATTGCCAACTGTACCTGTTTGCGTATTTCAGCCTCAAACTCGTCTTCACTGCCCTTGATATATCCGCCCGTGTCTATCACTGAAAACTGCCTGCCGTTCCAATTGGACTTGCCGTAATGTCTGTCGCGTGTGACACCTGCCTCGGAATGTATTATGGCATCTCTTGACTCTGTCAGACGATTGAACAATGTGGACTTGCCGACATTGGGTCTTCCTACTATTGCGACTATGTTTCCCATCAGTACTCTTTTTGTTGATTGTGCAAAAGTACGACAATTGAACGATTCCTCCATAATTTATTATTTTGTTACGCATTTTAAATTTTCCTCCAACCCAAAGCCCCCCTCTCTCCCCCCTTAAAGGGGGAGAGGGTGCGGAGGGGAAAATTTAACATACGGCTGTCTCAAGAAAAAAAGTCTCAAGAAAAATGTATTCCGCAAAATTTTGTTCATGTAGTCATTTTTCTATACTTTTGCAAAGAAAAGGTTATTCGTTACGATGGAAAAGATATTTTCAGATTCTAAGAAATTTGTCGGAGAAGGGCTGACATATGATGATGTTTTGTTGGTTCCGGCTTATTCCGAAGTCATACCGAGAGACGTAGACGTCACCTCAAGATTCAGTAGGAACATATCGGTTAACGTTCCGATAGTGTCGGCGGCAATGGACACGGTCACCGAAGCCAAACTGGCAATAGCCATGGCGCAGGAAGGCGGAATAGGCGTTCTGCACAAGAACATGTCGATTGAAAAACAGTCTGCGGAAGTATTGAAAGTGAAACGTGCCGAAAACGGCATGATTACCGATCCCATAACATTGGACAACAAGGCTTTGGTCAAGGATGCCCTCAGAATGATGAAAGAATATTCCATAGGAGGAATACCCATTGTTGACAACGACCAGAAACTCATAGGAATAGTAACCAACAGAGACCTGAGGTTCGAAAGGAACATAAACCGTCCGATAGCCGAAATAATGACGAAGGAAGTGATATTCGCTCCCGAAGGTACGGACTTCGAACAGGCAGCGGACATATTGCAGAATTACAGGATAGAGAAACTTCCCGTGGTAAACAAGGAAGGCAGACTGGTAGGACTTATAACTTACAGAGACATAATAAAGCTGAAGGAACGTCCCAATGCGTGCAAGGACAAAATGGGCAGGCTGAGGGTTGCGGCCGGAATAGGCGTAACCCGCGACATGTACGACAGAATAGATGCAGTCATAGCCGCGGGAGTGGACGCGATAGTGATAGACACTGCACACGGACATTCCAAGAATGTGATAAACACACTCAAGACAGTAAAAGCCAAATATCCCGACATAGACGTAGTTTGCGGAAATATAGCTACTGCTGAAGCCGCAACTGCCTTGGCCGATGCCGGAGCGGATGCGGTAAAAGTGGGAATAGGTCCGGGCAGCATATGCACTACACGAGTGATGGCGGGAATAGGAGTACCGCAGTTGTCGGCCGTTTACGACGTTGCCCATGCATTGAAAGACAGGGACATCCCGGTAATAGCCGACGGAGGAATACGTTATTCGGGAGACATAGTGAAAGCGATAGCGGCGGGAGCAAGCACGATAATGGCCGGTTCGCTGCTTGCAGGAGTTGAGGAAAGTCCGGGAGACACGATAATAATGGAAGGACGTAAGTTCAAATCATACAGAGGCATGGGGTCTCTTGACGCAATGCAGCAGGGTTCAAAGGACAGATACTTCCAGGACATGGAAGAAGACATAAAGAAACTTGTTCCCGAAGGCATAGTGGGCAGGGTTCCTTACAAAGGCACGGTAAGCGAAGTAATATACCAGTTGGTCGGAGGTCTGAAAGCCGGTATGGGCTATACCGGTTCGCGAAACATTTCGGAGTTGCGCAAGGCCAAGTTTATAAAGATAACGGCGGCGGGATATGCGGAAAGCCATCCTCACGACATAACGATAACAAAAGAAGCACCTAATTATTCAAGATAGAAATGAGAAACAAGATATTCGGTTTGTTGACGGCGCTGATAACGACAGTGTCGGTTAATGCCCAGGAGGAAATAGTATTGGAGGTTGCAGGGGAGAAAATTCCTAAGAAGACTTTCGTGGAGATGTATCAGAAAAACAACACCTCGCCTGACAAAACCATAGACAGAAAAGACTTGGACGAATACCTCGAACTGTTCATCAACTACAAGATGAAGCTGGCTCAGGCAAGAGAGTTGGGATTGGATACGATTGAAAGCTATGTCAACGAGGTGAACTCATACAGGGAACAATTGGTTGCTCCCTACCTGAACGATGCGTCAATAACCGACACTTTGATACAGGAAGCCTATGACAGGATGAAAGAAATCATAAGAGCCTCCCACATACTGATAGGAATTCCGGCAAATGCCAATCCGGACGACACATTGGCTGCTTATCAAAAGGCGATGAACATAAGGGAAAAAGCCTTGGCTGGAGAGGACTTCGGCAAACTTGCTGCGGAATATTCCGAGGATCCGTCGGCAAAAGACAGAACCGACCCGAACAGCAATGCAACAATAAAGGGCAACAAAGGAGACCTTGGATATTTTACTTCCCTCAATATGATTTATCCGTTTGAGACAGCCTGCTATTCAATGAAAGTTGGAGAAGTGTCCATGCCAGTAAGGACAAGGTTCGGCTATCATGTGATAAAACTTACGGACAGACGGCCTGCCTTTTGCAGCACGATGAACATTGCACACATTTGGATAAGCAACAACAATCATTCGGAAGAGGAATGCGAAAGGCTCATAAAGGAAGCCAAAGCAAAACTTAACGAAAACATAAGCTTTGACAGTGTTGCCCGAATGTATTCCGATGACAGATATTCGGCCGAGCAGAAAGGAATACTGAACAATCAGAGAATAAACTCCGTGCCTGCGGAATACATAGAGCAAATAATCGGACTGGAATTGGGCAAGGTATCCGAACCGTTCAAATCCAATTACGGCTGGCACATAGTAATGCCCGTGTCCTACGTACCTTTGCCTTCGTTGGAAGAGCTGCGTCCTGTGATAAAAGACAGGATATCGAAGGATGAAAGAAGTTTCAAGACATTGGAGTCTTTTGCCGAGAAATCAAAAAAAGAATACGGTTTCTTCGAAGACAAGACAAAGTTGGATGCCGTCGTTGCAATAGTTACGGATTCTGTCTTTTCGGCCACATGGAAAGTGCCTGAAAGCTTCAACTCCACCGAAGAACTGTTCAGAATAGGCGACTATTCTTTCACCCAACTCGACTTTGCAAAGCAAATAGAAAAGAACCAACGCAAGCAGATGCCTATATACATTCCGGAATTCGTGAACAAAGCATATAACACCGTTGTTTTGGAGCAGGTTGTGGAATATGCCGACAGCAAACTGGAAAGCAAATATCCTGAACTGAAGGCCACAATAGACGAATTTCGTGACGGAGTGCTCATATTTGCGATTACGGACAAGTTTGTATGGAACAAGTCACTGATAGATTCCACCGGACTTGAGGAGTTTTATCAGGCAAATAAGGACAACTACAAATGGGACAAACGTGCGGAAGTAACCATTTGGAACATAAATAAGGAAAAAGACATCAAGAAGATGCACAAGGCTTTGAAAAAAGCCCAAAAGAAAGGATGGACAAACCAGGAGACAAAAGAATATCTTGCGAAAAAGTTCAAAATAAAGGAAGACGTTGACAATATCGTAAAATACAAGTGGGGCAAGTTCGAAAAAGGAAGTGACAAGATGATTGACCGTCTGGTTTGGAGTCTTGACTCCTTGTCCGAAAACACCATAGTGATAGACAGTACTTCCAAAAGGAACATAGCTGTCATCTTCCACAGGTTTGTCCCCGAGGAGGTGAAGACGTTGAACGAATGCAAGGGTATTG
>DXGG01000190.1 GCA_019114015.1 Candidatus Onthomorpha intestinigallinarum
AGGTATGGCATTTCGAAAGCATCTAACCCTGTTTTCTCAAAACTTGATTCGGAAAAAATGTCTTCTGAATTCATTTTTTTCTTTTCAGAATCCGCAAAACCGTAATACCGTTTGATGAATCGGCATTAAAACACGGTACAGTCTATTTCAATTCCTGCATTTTGCAAAGCGTATGATAAACCCCCTGTCGGCCTATCAACTGCTCGTGCGTACCGCTTTCCACAACCCTGCCCTTGTCCAATACTATTATGTTGTCACATTGCCTTATCGTTGAGAGTCTGTGTGCTATTGTTATTATGGTTCTGTCCTTGCTCAGGCGGTTTATCGCCTCCTGAACGCTCCTTTCCGAAACGGTATCCAAAGCCGATGTGGCCTCATCGAAAATCAATATGTCGGTATTTCTCAACACGGCCCTTGCAATGGCCAGTCTTTGTCTCTGTCCTCCAGAAAGGTTATTTCCCCTGTCACCTATGACAGTCTGATATGAATGAGGCAGTTTTTCTATAAACCCGTCCGCATTGGCTACAACCGCGGCCTGCCTTATCTGCTCAAGGGTATAGTCCTCTCGTCCGAAGCTTATGTTGTTCGCCACCGTATCGTTGAACAATACTGTTTCCTGTGTCACTATCGATATTTGTTCACGTATCTGCCTTGCGGTCAACTCCCTGATGTTCTTGTCATCGAAAAATATCTCTCCCTTCTGCGGCTGATAAAACTTCAACAAAAGACCTGTCAGAGTGCTCTTTCCCGAACCCGAAGCGCCTACAATGGCCGTATTTGTTCCTTTTTTGAAAAATATGTTGAGGTTGCTCAACACATTTTCGTCGTCATAGGCAAAGCTGACTCCGCAGATACGTATTCCCTGTCTCAATCCGTCGAATCCGACAGGCGTCAACGGCTCGGGAACCTCATCCTTGCAATTCAACAGTTCGCACATACGTTCCTTGGCCGCCTCTCCCTTCTTTATGTTGTAAAAGGATGTCGACATGTCTTTTGCAGGCTTGATGATAAGCGAAAAGATTATCAAATAGACGACAAACATCTCGGCACTCATCGTAGGTTGCGGTCCTATCACGCTCGCACTTCCCAGAAGCAATATGCCTATCACCAGAAAGTTTCCGAAGAATTCGCTCTGCGGAGAGGCCAAATCGACACGCCTGTATATCCTGTTGCGAAGACGCGAATAGGAACGGTTGAACTTGCTGAACCTTTCATTTACGAAATCTATGGCCGTATGAGACTTGATTACACGCAAGGCCGACATGGTTTCCTCGAATATGGAGACAAGATGAGCGGATTTCTGCTGCATGTGGCCCGAATTGCGTCTCAGTTTCCTTGAAATATATGACACAACCAGCGCAACGGGCGGAAAAACAAGCAGTACAACAAGAGTAAGTTTATAGTTTATATATATCAATACCGCAAAATGCAAGCCTACATTTATGAATGCGCTTATCAGAGACTGCATGGACTGCAACACATTCTGGTCATACTCTATCACGTCGTTGCTCAAACGGGACAGAAGGTCTCCCTTTTTATACTTTCCTATTGTTGAAGCCGACAGTCTGAGATAACGGTCGAACAGTTCGTTCCTTATGTTTCTTATCATCCTGTTTCTGCAGGAACCTATAAGATAGGAAGCCATGTATGTAAACAAATCCTTCAGGAAATATATGCCGAAAATTATCCCGGCAAAAATCCACAAAGCCTTTTGCCTGCCGAACGCTATGAAATACATATATATTTCGTTCAGCATTTTTTCCAGTTCGGAAGCAGCGGCGTTCTGGTCCGGTTGGGTGGAAAAAAGAATCTGCAGAAAGTTGTTCAACGACAATACGGATGCAATGGAAAACACGGCGGCCATACACGTGAGGAGAAAATACAGAACGAGATCCCCTACATATGTCTTTACAAACCTGTATGCAAAACCGTCCGTTGTCTTTTTTCCGTACATCATTTATCTATTGCCGTAAACACCCACATAGTTCGAAGGGGTAACGGCCCGCATTCTGTTCTTTGTTTTTTCATCCACATCCAGAGTGTCTATGAAATCGGATATTGTCTTTGCCGTTATTTTAGCGTTTGTTCTCGTAAGGGATTTCAGTTTCTCGTAAGGATTAGGGTAATCTATGCTTCTGAGTATGGTCTGAAGGGCTTCCGCAACCACGGCCCAATTGTCCTCCAAATCCTTTTCCAAAGCCTCGTTGTTCAATATCAACTTGTTTATTCCCTTGATTATTGAGTTGAGCGATATGACGGTATGAGCCATCGGCACTCCTATGTTCCTGCTTACGGTCGAATCGGTCAAGTCGCGCTGCATCCTTGAAAGGGGCAGCTTGTTGGAAAGGTGATTGAACAATGCGTTTGCCACGCCGAGATTTCCCTCGGCGTTCTCGAAGTCTATCGGATTGACCTTGTGTGGCATTGCGGAGGAGCCTACTTCACCCTCTTTGATTCTTTGCTTGAAGTATTCCATGGATATGTATTGCCATATGTCTCTGCAAAAATCCATAAGTATGACGTTTATCCTCCTCATGTTGTCGAAATAAGCCGAAAGGTGGTCATAGTTTTCTATCTGAGTGGTATAAAGGGAGCGTTTAAGACCTATGGACGCACAAAAGCCATTGGCAAATTCCACCCAGTCGTACTGCGGAAAGGCAACGTTGTGTGCATTGAAATTACCCGTCGCTCCACCGAACTTGGCCGCAAAAGGAATGCTGTCGAAATAGGCCGTCTGCTGTTCAAGTCTGTAAACGAATACCTCCATTTCCTTTCCCAAAAGAGTTGGAGAGGCAGGCTGACCGTGCGTATGTGCAAGCATTGGAACGTTTTTCCATTCCAGAACCTTTTCTTTTAGCATGCCAAGAACCTTTTGCAGAAGCGGCATGAAAACATCACGGTGGCATTCCAGCATACTCAACGGCACCGAGGTGTTGTTTATATCCTGAGAGGTAAGACCGAAATGTATGAATTCCTTATGGGCGGACAGTCCGAGCGAATCGAAATGACGCTTGATAAAATACTCCACTGCCTTGACGTCATGATTGGTCGTCTTCTCTATTTCCTTTACCTCTTCAGCATCCGCCTCGGTAAAATTCCTGTATATGTCCCTTATCTTTTCGTAATCAGACTTGTCGAAATCGGACAACTGTTTCAACGGCAGTTGACAAAGAGCTATGAAATACTCTATTTCAACCCTCACCCTGTATCTTATCAGGGCTGCCTCCGAAAAATAATCCGCAAGTTTCTCCACCTGTTTTCTGTATCTGCCGTCAACGGGCGATATTGCCTGTAGCTGATTCATGAATCAAAATTTTGAGTTTATAATATTTCCCGATTGTATCAATTTATCCAACAAAGGACTGTGCAAAGCCTCTTTAATTGCCTCTATGTGTTTCTGATGATGAGTGTCGCTGCCGAGCAGTTCCACCATGTTGTTTTCTATAAGTCTTCTTGCCAAATCCAAAACGGGTTTGCCGAAATAAAGAGAGAAGGACATTATGTTCATCTGGAAAAGTATGCCTCTGTCCTTAAGCGAGGTGAACCTTGAAAAGTCATCCGCCCAATAAAGATAACGTTCGGGATGAGCAAGAACAAGTCTGTATCCGTTTATCTGCAAATCGAACAATATCTCCTCCAATCCGAACGGTGCGGCATAAAAAGGCAACTCCACCAGCAAATAGTTGTCTCCGAATGTCTTCAAATCCCCTTCTTCTATCCTTTGCATGAAACTGTCATCGATAAAGTGCTCCGCACCCACCTCTATATCCAACCCTATTCCCGCCTCGGAAGCATGTCTTCGCAAATCGCGGCAAAGCAAATCCAGTTTCCTTACATCATTAGGGAAAACCTCGCTCTTGACATGAGGAGTGGTGATTACTTTCCTGTATCCCAGTCCCTCCAATTCCCTAAGCAGGGACAACGAAGTCTCCAAATCCCTCGCTCCATCGTCAATTCCCGGAATCAGATGCGAATGTATGTCGGTGCGCAAAACGCCCAAATCGATATCATGACCAAGAGGTTTTTCCTTTCTGTGCAAAAAATCGAACAGACCCATAACGGCATTTCTATTTCTTCAGTTCCACTATCGTTTTCATGGGGTCTTCCGACGAAAAGACCGCACTGCCGGCAACCAGAACATCGGTCCCGCATTCAACCAGCCTGCAATGATTGTCAACCGTGACACCTCCGTCAACCTCAATCAAACAATCGCACGACTTCCTCTCTATAAGTTCCTTCAGTCTCGACACCTTATCATACGTAGTCTCTATAAAGCTCTGTCCTCCGAAACCCGGATTGACGCTCATCAGAACGACCATGTCGCACATGTCAATTATGTCCTCCAACAAACAAACCGGAGTATGTGGATTCAGAACCACACCCGACTTCATCCCCAACTGCTTTATCCTGTCCAAAGAACGGTGCAAATGAGTGCAGGCCTCATAATGAACAGAGAGTATATCGGCTCCGCAACTCTTGAAATCCTCGAAATACCTGTCAGGATTCATTATCATCAGATGAACATCCAAAGGTTTTTTTGCCAAAGACCTTATATGTTTTATCACAGGTTGTCCGAACGATATGTTGGGAACGAACAATCCGTCCATGACATCGACATGAAACCAGTCCGCTTCGCTTTCATTTATCGCCTGTATGTCTTTCCCCAAATTGCAAAAGTCGGCGGAAAGCAATGATGCAGATACCAAATGTCCCATAATATCAGTTTTTTTACAGTTTATTTTCTTGTT
>DXGG01000191.1 GCA_019114015.1 Candidatus Onthomorpha intestinigallinarum
AACGGGAATTCGCTCTTTTTTTGTACTTTTGCGGCATCAAACAGATTGATTAAAGTTTTTCGGACATGAAAAAAGTATTACACAGCTATGTTTTCAGAACGATAATAGCTGCTTTGTTGGTTATAGCAATGGGAGCCATACAATATGAACCAATGATTTCAGGATTCAAATTCTGGATAGCATTTGTTGTGATTGTATGCGTAATGGTTTACATTGTCACAATGGTAGGCTCAATGCAAAAAAAATTATCATTATCGGACAAAGCATTGAAAGCCATTTCAGAAAAAACGGCGGAAAACAGAATTCCTGAAAAAGAAAGCTAACAATCCTCTCCGTAATGAAATATAAAGATTTGATATTTATTGTCTCCGTCTCGGCGGTAGTGGTTCTTTTTTTCCTGATAGAGCCACTGAACAACTGGTTCATGTCATGGTCAAAAGCTCACGACTGGCGTTACTTTCTGTTGGCTTTCCTGAAATTCGGCATATTGGCCACTATGGGAGAATGTATCGGTCTGAGGATTTCCAAAGGCGTGTATAACGAAAAAGGATTCGGAATACTGCCGAGGGCATTGGTATGGGGTATATTGGGTGTCGCAATAACAATAGCTATGGGTGTGTTCGCAAACGGAACATTCAACCTTTTGGGTTATTTCGGAATGGAACTCGAACCCTCAACCATTGCACAAGAACCCTTTTATCGGCAACTGATTTATGCGGTTTGCGTTTCCGTTTTGATGAATACGTTCTTCGCACCGGTATTCATGACAATACACAAGGTGACAGATACACATATTTTGAATACGGGAGGAACATTAAAAGGATTTTTTTCTCCGATAAAATTCGGAGAAATATTCGTCAACCTGAATTGGAAAGTCCTTTGGGGATTCGTATTTACAAAAACCATTCCTTTTTTCTGGTATCCAGCCCATACAATAACTTTCCTGCTACCACCCCAATACAGGGTATTGTTTGCTGCTCTTTTGGGTGTTGCATTGGGAGTAATATTGTCAATAGCAAATCTGAAAAAGAAATAATCTCGACCAAATAATACAAAGACTGTATTTACACATTCCGACAAGAAAGACGATGACCGTAAGTTTCGATAAATATCAGGGAGCGGGAAACGACTTTGTGATGATAGACAATCGCAATGACGAATATTCTTTTTCGAGGGAAGATGTAATCAAATTATGTCGTCCTCATTTCGGAATAGGAAGCGATGGACTAATCATTCTCGAGAAGTCGCAAAACACGAACTTCTCCATGCGTTTTTTTAATCCTGACGGTTCAGACGGAATGATGTGCGGCAACGGAGGAAGATGTGTTGTAGCCTTTGCAAAAAAACTTGGTATTATTGAAGACACATGTACATTTGAAGCTCCTGACGGGATTCATCATGCGAAAATGATCAACGGTGATATATCACTGCAAATGTCAAATCCGCATTCCATAACTTTTCATGATGACGGTATATACATGAACACCGGCACTTCTCATTTCGTATGCTTTGTCGAAGATTTGGAAAACATTGACGTGGAACTTGAAGGCAGAAAACTCAGACACGACAAAAGATTTGACAAATACTTTGGATGTAACGTCAACTTCGTAAAAAAAAATAATCGGAACAGCATACTGGTGCGAACTTATGAAAGAGGTGTTGAGAGGGAAACTCTTGCATGTGGCACAGGCGTATGCGCCTCATGCATTGCCGTTGCCCTGCAGGAAAAAATCTCTGACGGAAAACATTCCATATCCGTCCATACAAGAGGGGGTGATTTAAAAGTGGAATTTTGCAAACAAAAAGAAACGATAACTGATGTATGGCTTCAAGGCAAAGGAGAATATGTCTTCAGCGGTACTATTCCTCTTGACTGATTTCCCTGTTGCCTTTATTTATACGCCATCGGTATGCAAAGAAAGTCGTTATGAAATAAACTCCGCTCAAAATCCACAACCATAAATGTTCTTTGGATATCTCGGACATGGAACTACCCATAGTTGTCATACGTGCAAATCCATTGGCGGCATCCGTTGAAGGAAGAACATGTGAAAAGCACTCCCAAAATACCGGCATGGCTTCTCTCGGCCATGACAATCCCGAAAGAAGAAGCATTGGTATGCTCATGAACAAATAAAACGGTATGGAATTCTCCCTGTTCTTGAAAAAGACGCCTATCGTCATGCCCAATAAAATAGTAGAAAACAAAAACGGTGTAATAAACCACAATATCTTGTAAGGGCTTGACACCAACTGCGGCAGATTAAAGAACTTCGGAATTATGATAAGAACATAAACGACTATCGGAAGGTAAGTTATAAATAAAGCCAACGCCCTTCCGAATATAATTCTGAAGACGCCCTTGTAATGCGCATTGTTAGGAATGAGGGTGTTCAATTTGTTCGTTTCGGTTGCTTTACCGGTAAGCATCCCTATGCCAATCAAAAGAGTCTGTTGCAAAACAAGTATGAACACTATCGGTAAAATAAAACTTGGATACCCTCCCGGATTGTACAAAAGATGCTGAGTAGGTTTGAAAGGTTGTACCGAACTGACGGCTTTCTCATAATCCGTTCCCGAAGCTATAAGATTCTTCACCTGTATTTCAGCTCCCATAGACTGAGATACATAAGAGCATGCCAGCATTATGTTCCTGTACCAGAAAAATGAAGTTACATCTGCATATACTCCTACAACGGATTGTTCTCCTCTATTCAAGTTATAGCTGAAATCCTCCGGTATATATATTATTCCATGAACTTTGGAAACAGACTGCATTTTCTTTGCCTGCTCCATTGAAGAACAATAAGACTGTATCTTGACCTCCGATGTGGCATCTATCTTTCGCAGATACTCTCTGCTCAAAGACGAATTAGACTCGTCCACGACAGCAACAGGAATATCATACAACAACTCTCTGTTATAAATATAACCGCACACCAAAGGATAGACAAGACATGCAATAAAAAAAACTATCAATACACCTCTGTCGGTAAATATATTATACAACTCCCGTCTAAGGATGTGAAACATATCCACCCACGCATCTTTATTTTGGTGTAAATTCTCTTTTATATTCAGTGCCATGATTTAATCTCTTGAATAGTTTAATTTAATCGCAACCTTTTTCAGTCTTATAATAATCAACAAAGGCAGAAAAATATACGCCATTAGACACAAGAATATATTCCATGTATCCACAAATCCAAGTCCGTTTATCCTTATGCTGCAATACAATGAGTAATAATACTTCAAAGGATATAAAAGCGTATAAGATTGAACGGCCGGTAACATAGCAAGATTAGGATAAGTAAATCCGGCAATGGTAAAACCCAAAACTCCGTAAAAAGCACCTATCGACAATGCATCTCTGAGAACAGGTAAACAACCTGTTATAAAAACTCCTATTGCCTGATAGGACAATACGGTCAGGATGCTGCCAAGACACAGCAATACAGGATTACCGTTGACAGGAAAACCCAACATTTTTTCCAAGACAATATGAGCGAATATTTCCATAAAGGAGAATAATATCGTATACGGCAGGAGCTTGCCTGCAAGAGCTTTCAACAAAGACCTGTCAGCCAAAATCAACCAGCGTTTCGATGTAGCAAACTTCAATTCCAATCCAATCGCATATATGGTACAAATAAGAGTCATAAGAAATATCAAGCCCGGCATTATTATTGCAGACAAATAAAATGAATAGTCCAGAGTCGGATTGCCTATTATATGCACATCGTTCCTTATCGGCTGTATCTGAGACATGGCCATGTTTTCATTTTGCCCTTGCGCAAGACGCAATTTCAAGTTAACACCTGCGGAAAGCGTGGCGAGAGTAGTACTTAGTTCCCTCATAATCAATGAACCTGCCAAATAATGGGCATATTCTGTATAAAATACCACCTCCGGCTGTATACCGTTTATAACATCCCGTTGAAAGTTCCTAGGGATAACGACAAAAGCATAAATATCTCCGCTTTGCATTTTATTCTTTGCCGTTTCGTAAGAACTCAACTTATACCTTACATTACAAACCTGACCTGAAGAAATGGTTCTTACAATCTGACGTGATGACGAAGTATTGTCAAAATCTATTACAGCTATCGGCAACTGTGAAGGAACGCCTTTGTCGAGAAAGGTTGCAAAGAATACAATTATCACAACAGGTATAACAATCGTCATCATAATATATATGGGACGAGAACACATTCTTTGCATCTCCCGTTTGAAAACAGGTATTATACCTTTTTTCATTTTATTTGTCTATTTTAGACCAATTGATTATCACACTCATGCCCGGACGGAAATCACTGTTCTTATCCAAGGGCACTGCTCTGACTTCAAAAGTCTTTGTATCGTATTCATCAGTCAATTTTGTTGCCTTCCATGTAGCATACGAGCCCAAGACCTTTATATATGTAATCTTGAGAGTTATTTCCTTGTCTGCCAACGCAGGCACTTTGGCTTTAAGCGTGTCTCCTATCTTTATCTTGCTCAACAGGTTCTCTCTAAGATTAAAGGTAACCCAAATATCATTCAAATCCACAATATTCATCAAAGGACTACCACTGCCGACCAACTCTCCTACTTTTGGAAATATTTCTGATATTTCACCACTTATAGGCGCTACAAGTTTAGTTTCATTCAAATATGCCGTTGCTTCATTTACTACACCCCTGGCTCTCTGTACCTGAGCTTCCGCTGCCAATTTATCCTCCTTTTCTGCTCCGTTCAAGGCCATGTCATATTGACTTTTTGCAGCTTTCTCTTGTGCTTGGGCAGCCCTGTATTTTGTCTCTACTTCATCGAATTTCTGTGCAGCTATAACTCCTTTTTCATACAAGTTTTTCGTCCTCTCATAACTTTTTTTTGCAAATTCAGCAGCGGCCTTTGCCATCTGATACTGTTCAGCGGCAGCCTCTATGGTTTCACTCCTTGCACCTTTTCGGGCTTTCATGCTTAATGCACTTGCAGCTGATTCTGCAGCCTGAGCCTGCATCAGTTTGGCATTTATTTCCGGAGAATCTATAAGTATCAACGTATCCCCTGCTTCAACTCTCATACCCTCTCTTGTGCGTATTTCCAAGACTCTGCCCGGCAATTTTCCGGAAACCCTTACTTCCGTGGCCTCTATTTCTCCCTGTATTATCAAGTCATCTGGACGCAATATGAAACAACCTATCAATCCAATAACTGCAACAACAGATATTAACACTATGAAAGACACCACCAATGTCTTTTTCTCCTTCCTTTCCATTTCTTCCTTTATTTTATTTTTATATTTCCTAAAGATTGTTCCAAATACAATTTAGACAACATGGTATTTATTTTAGCATCTATATTTTCACTCTTCGCAGATACCCATGCCGTTTGAGCTTCCATCAAATCGGAAATGGAAATGACTCCTTCTTCATAACTCAACTCGGCGTGCAACAGATTTTCCTGAGCATTTTTAAGGTTATTTTCAGTCATAATTGCTTGTTTAAAAGCTTCGTTCCTTTTAAACTGCATCATATTGGCCTGTAATTGCATTTTTTCCATGGCGTTTTCCTGTTCTATCTTTGCTATATTGTGAGAATGTTTAGCTGCTGAAAGAGTATGTGTCCTGTCTCCCCAATGAAAAATAGGAATCGTAACACCTACTCCAACAGAAAAGAATCCGTCGAATTTATTCTCAAAACCATTAAAAACGTTAGGGTTCGACACTATATAATTACCGCTTGCAACTATATTCGGCATAAAGCGGGAACGTGCTATGTTGACTTCGCTTTTTGACAAATCGACCTTGGCCTGCAGCATCTTTGCCTCCGGTCTTTGCAAAACCATGGAAGCAGTATTACCTTGCAAATCTATCTCGGTCAAATCGGATTCAACCTCAGTCTCTATCGTAAAATCATTATCCAAAGGCATGCCGCATATCTGGTTCAAAAGCATCTTTGAAAGACTTAGTCCATTTTCCGCTTTTGTAAGAGCCATCTCGGCTTCATTCAGTTTCACTTTCACTTTCAATTGTTCTGCCTTGGTTGCAAACCCTTCTTCAAACAAGGCATCGACGTTTTCACTCGTTTTTTGTAGAAGAACCATATATTCCTTCGCAAGTTCATACTTATTCTGTAAAGATACTACCTGCCAATAAGCCTGATCCACCTGTATAAGCAGATTTATTTTTGCATTCTCATTTTCCAGATTTGCCAAATCTTCCAACTTGCCCGCAATCCTGTACAGTTCCAATATTTTGCCTCCCATAAAGATAGGTTGAGTAAATCCTATGCCGGCGACAAATACGTTCTGCATGTCAAACTCCATAGCCTCTTTAGGCAACAAAGCATAATCCTTAAACTGTATTTTCTCCGGATTCGTAATCGGATTAAACATATTTCCGTTGGCATCTACTGGAATACCAATTTCATTGGTAACCATTTGATCCAACCTGACCGTAAAAGAACCGTCCGCAGCCATAGACCCAACCGGCAACAACGCATCCTGCGAAAGCAAAGAAATATTCTTTGAATTGAACAAATAAGCTCCCACAGCATTAAAATTGGGTAGAAACTGTGTAAAAGCCGCCTTACGATTGTCTTCAGCCTGCAACATCCTTTCCCTTGAAACAGCTATCTCCTTATTGTGATTCAAAGCCATAGCCCTGCAACTGTCCAACGTAAGCGTTGTTTGTCCCAACAAACCATTGAATACAAACAAACACAATAGAAACAAACCGCATTTTACCTTTTTCATACACAAACTTTTTCCTTATAATATATAAAGTATCACTTATATCGCTAGAATATATCATTTTAGTATTTCATCGCACGAAAAAAAATTAAAGCCATGTTCAGAGATGCCTGTTGTTCATGCATATTTTTTCATACCTTTGCAAAAAATATAATTTTAAACCGCATGCTGTTGAATGCCATAATTTGGAATTTTGATCCAATTGCCTTCAATATAGGTTCAATGGAAATACGATGGTACAGCCTTTTATTTGCCTTGGCATTTATCGTAAGTTATTTAATCCTTAAAAAGTTCGTATTCGACAAAGAGAATATACCTGTAAATTATTTGGACAAACTTGCATTCTATATCTTTATAGGAGTATTCATAGGTGCAAGACTTGGTCATTGTCTGTTTTATGAGTTTTCTTATTACTCCAACCATATCGCGGAAATGATACTGCCAATAAAACAGACCGAAGATGGAATTAAGCTAACAGGATACCAAGGCCTTGCATCACATGGAGGAGCCATAGGAATATTGATTGCGGTATGGATTTACTACAAAAAAACGGGATTACCCATGCTGTGGACATTGGATCGTCTGGTCATAATCGTTGCCTTGGCAGGAGTATTCATACGTTTGGGTAATTTGGCAAACAGCGAGATTTACGGAATCGCCACAAACCGCGACTGGGGATTTATTTTCGTAAGAGACCACGATTTCATCCCGAAACATCCGACACAATTGTATGAAGCCGGTGCCTATCTTCTATGTTTTACAGTATTGTTCTTTCTTTTCTTAAAGAGGAAGGATTCTTTGGCTCCGGGCTTTCTTTTTTCACTCTTTTTGATTCTTGTATTTTCTTTCCGGTTCATTATAGAATCAGTCAAAGAAGTACAGGAAGCATGGGAAGCGGACATGATGTTGAATATGGGACAAATACTAAGCATTCCTTTCATATTGCTCGGCATAGTCATTTTGATAATGGCACTGAAAGGAATGACCGGAAAAAGACTCGACGTCTCCAAACTGAAACTTACACCTGACAAGTCAAACAAAAAAAAATAAAAACACAAACGATATGAAAAAACTTATTTTGGTAAGACACGGACAAAGCGAATGGAATTTGAAGAACTTGTTCACCGGCTGGACAGATGTAGATTTGACAGAACAGGGAATACA
>DXGG01000192.1 GCA_019114015.1 Candidatus Onthomorpha intestinigallinarum
TCAAGCCTTAAATTGGCAAATACCATGCAGTTGATTGATTATTTTTATGTGGATGATGCCGATTTAAAGAAGATTTCCGAAAAGGGAATAGAGTCCATTCTGAAGGAACTTGATCCCCATTCCGTTTTCATTACCGAGGAGGATGTACAGAAGATGAACGAACCTCTTGTGGGCAACTTCGACGGAATAGGCGTAAGCTTTCAGATACACAGCGATACGATACATGTGATTGACGTCATAAGCGGAGGTCCTGCCGAAAAAGTGGGAATGCTTGCAGGCGACAGGATAATAAAGGTTGACGACCTTGCAGCCGTAGGCGACAGCATCAAAAACGACTGGGTGTTCAAACACCTCAGGGGCAAAAAAGGAAGCAAGGTGAAGGTGACCGCCCTGCGCAAAGGACGCAACGAGCCGATAGTGTTCGACATAACAAGGGATAAAATCCCTATCAACAGCATAGATACATGGTTCATGATTGACAAAAACACCGGATACATACGGCTGAACCGTTTTGCACAAACCTCAAACGAAGAGTTTTCCGAAGCGATATCTGACCTTAAGAAGCAGGGAATGAAGAACCTCATTTTCGACTTGAGAGGCAACGGCGGAGGATACCTTAACATTGCCTTTGAAATAAGCGACCAGTTTCTCGACAAGGACAAACTGATTGTATATACCCAGGGCAGCAAGTCGCCTAAACAGGAACTGAAATCCGAAAGAAAGGGAGAGTTCGAGCAGGGTCGTCTTGTGATTCTGGTTGACGAGACCTCGGCCTCGGCATCCGAAATCGTTTCGGGTGCGGTTCAAGACTGGGACAGGGGTGTACTGGTAGGCAGAAGGACATTCGGCAAAGGACTTGTCCAAAGGCCTTTCGTGCTTCCGGACGGTTCGCAGATAAGGCTTACGACATCGCGTTACTACACTCCGAGCGGAAGATGCATACAAAAGCCTTATGATGAGGGGACGGACTCTTACCAACAGGATTACGAAAGACGTTACAAACACGGCGAACTGCTTAATGCCGATTCCATACATTTTGCAGACTCGCTGAAGTGTTTTACGGCCGCTGGCAGGGTTGTTTACGGCGGCGGAGGCATAATGCCTGACGTTTTCATGCCTATCGACACCTCGAGAGCGTCTGACTATTTAATCAACCTGCGTTCAAAAGGGCTATTCAACACCCTTGCATTGGAATGGGTGGAACAGAACAGGGAGAGTTTTATGAAAAAGGCTCCGGATTACGATTCGTTCTCAAAAGAATACGACAAACTGAATCTGTTGAGTGAATTTGAGAAATTCGCCGTGGAAAACGGTGTGAGAAAAAACGAAATAAAAAAAGAATGGGTCAACTCCATAGTAATGGATTGCTTAAAGGAAGAGACAAGCGATACTAATGCGGCAAAATACGACAGTTACAAGGATTATGCCGACTTCCTTCTTTCGGACAAGGGAATACTGTCTGAAATAAGGCAAAAGGCAAAGCAGGAGGATGAAAAGACGAGGAAAACCAATGCCGTGTCGGACAAATACATTGCCTCCACACTAAAGGCGCTCATAGCACGTAACCTTTACGGAATAAAGTATTACTACATGACGATGCAGGACAACGATGAGGAACTGCAGAAAGCAATAGAAATCATCAAGGACGAAAAGCTGTACAATTCCATATTGAAGAAATAGTTCAATGGAATCAAATCCAGTGAAAATGTCTTCAGAAAAGAAAGGAATGTCTTCTGAATTCGATTTTTTGTTTTCAGAAGACATTTTTATTTAACAAGGATTAGTTCCGAAATGGGAAAATAAGACTACGATAAGTGAATGAATATATTTGATATTCTTTAAGCCGAAGAAGCTATCTCAAGCTATTGCTCCACCTTGACATGAAATTCATAATTTTCCACAAAAATTAAATCTACAAATATTGTTTTTTGATGATTTCAATAGGTAATATTTTGTAAAAGCATTCTCATCTTTTTCAGCAAGTCTAAAAATGATTGAGTTTTCGACAAGAAAAGTAATTTTTATACAAAGAAACAGTACTCTTATTGTCATTAAAAAAAACGGAGGATTTTTTAAAGCTAAAAATTGTTTGGCAGGACTTATTATTAAAATCATACAATTACGGTTGTTGGAATTTGATATGGAATTGTAAAATAATAGAATCAAAAAAAGGGGAAACGACTAATCGTTCCCCCTTTCCTTTTATCATTTATATAGCAATGTATTGTCTTACTTTATCATGCCTCTGTTTTTCAACAAAGCATTTATGTCAGGTTCTTTGCCTCTGAACTCCACATACATGCTCATGGCGTCTTCTGTACCTCCGCTGCTCAACAGCTTCTTGAACTTGGCCGCCACCTCAGGATTGAATATGTCTCCCGTTTCCTTGAAGGCCTGATATGCGTCTGCATCCAACCATTCGCTCCATGTATATGAATAATAACCTGCACTGTAACCTCCATCGCCAAAGCAATGAGAGAAATAAGTGGAACGATAGCGTGGCGGTATCTGAGGAATCATGCCTATGGACTCCATGGCCTTCTTCTCAAATGCCTGAGTCGATACCTTTTCGCCTGCCTTTATGGAGTGAAGACACATGTCAAGATAAGACGCCGCCAACAACTCGCTGAACATGAAGCCCTGATTGAACGTTCCAACCTCGGCCATCTTGTCAACCATAGCCTTTGGAATAACCTCTCCCTTGTCGTTCTTGGCGTACATGTTCAACACCTGTGGTTCAAGGCACCAGTGTTCCAATATCTGCGAAGGCAATTCTACAAAGTCTCTCGGAACGTTCGTTCCAGACACGGACGGATAGGTGCAGTCGGACAAAAGCTGGTGGATGGCATGACCCATCTCATGGAATATGGTCGCTGCCTCCTCGGCCGTAAGGGTGGTCTTTCCATTCGGATTCTTGGCATAGTTGAAGCATACGGTAATTATAGAACTTACGTTCTGTCCATTCTGTTTATATTGTCCGCGATACTCGTTGCACCATGTACCGGCACCCTTGCTTGCCCTTGTATAAGGATCCCAATACATCACGCCAAGATGTTTACCCTGCGAATCCTTGGCTTCAAAGGCCAATACGTCATCGGCATATACCGATATGTCGTCTCTCTGAGTGAAGGTAACACCGTACAGTTTGTTCAACACCGCAAAGCAACCCTCCCTGACGTTGTTTATCTCAAAGTAAGGTCTTGTAGCCTCGGCATCGAAGTTATACTTCTGCTGACGTACCTTCTCGGCATAGTAATACATGTCCCATGCCTCCAGTTTGGCTCCCTTTTCATCCTTGGACAAGAGCTTCTGGAACTCCTCAGCCTCTTTCTTCGCCACAGGAACGGAATATCCGAGCAAGTCCTCCAGCAACTTGAACACCGCCTTAGGTTCCTTTGCCATCCTTTCCTCCAACTGATAATGAGCAAATGTTTCATATCCCAACAGGTTGGCTTTCTTTGCCCTCAACTCGGCCATCTGTGCCACCAAGGCGTTGTTGTCCGTCTTGCCGCCGTGGTTGCAACGCTTAACCCTTGCATTGAATATCTCCTTTCTCAACTCCCTGTTGTCCGCATAAGTGACAAAAGGAATGAAGGAAGGATTGTCGAGGGTGAATATCCATTTGCCTTCCTTGCCTGACTCCTTGGCAAGATGCGCTGCCTTGTCTATCTCTCCCTGAGGCAGTCCGGCCAAGTCCTCCTTCTTGTCTATTACCAACTGATAGGCCTTGGTTTCCTCCAACAGGTTGGCATCGAACTGGGCTGCCAGCTTGGTAAGCTCAGCGTTAACCTTCCTCAACTCCTCCTGCTTGGTTGCATCGAGCAAGGCACCGGAACGCACAAAGTCCTTGTAGGTCTTTTCCAACAAGGCGCTCTGTTCATTGTTCAACTTCTGGTTGGCCCTGTCGTCCCATACCGCTTTTACTCTCTTGAACAGGTCGGCATTCATGGATATGTTGTCCGAATGCGTAGCAAGCATGGGGCCTACCTCCTGGTTTACCTCCTGCAACTGCTTCGAGGTGTTTGCGGCCATCATGTTGAAGAACACTCCGCTTATCCTCGCAAGCGTCCTGCCACTATAGTCCAAGGCCGCGATGGTGTTGTCAAACGTAGGTTTCTCCTTGTTGTCGATGATTTGCCTAACCTCTTTCTCATGCTCTTCGATGGCTGCCTTGAATGCAGGAAGATAGTGTTCAACCTTTATCTTCTCGAATGGTGCCGTTTCAAACGGCGTGTCCCACTTTTGCAATAGAGGGTTATCCGTCGTAGCCTGCTTGTCCGAACAGGACGAAAGGATAAGTCCTCCCGCTGCAATAACTGTCATAATTGTCTTTTTCATTGTTTATATTTTGATTTGGTTATTGTCGTCAGTCAACCGTTTTCTTGAACTTGAACTTGGGCTCCTCGTGCCTTATCAGCCGTCTTATGTTCTTGCGGTGAGTCCATAGTATGAATAAGGCCACCAATATGGAAAAACACAGCTGAACAGTGTTTATGTCATAATGCAACCATATACTGCAACATGAATAGAATATGGGGAAGGAAACGGCGGCGCTCATAGAAGACACCGATATGTAGTGCGTCAGTATGAACACGATGACAAACACCGCCAAGACCAAAGGGATTATCTTGTCGAACAGCCCTATCACCACGCCGAGCATTGTGGCCACGCCCTTGCCGCCCCTGAAGGATGCAAACACGGGCAAAGCGTGTCCTATCACGCAGAACACTCCGACCAAAAGTTGATAGTAAACAAGGTAATCATGCTGAGGCAAGGAACTGCCAAAGAACCTGGCAAGATAAACCGCAAGCCACCCCTTGAAAGCGTCTATGCCCAACACAAACAAACCGGGCAAAAGCCCCAAAACCCTTATGGTATTCGTAGCTCCGGCATTCTTGCTGCCCTTTTCCCTTACATCCACGCCGTAGAAAGACTTGCCTATCCACACCGCCGAAGGAATGGAGCCCAACAGATAAGCCGTAACCAGTCCTAGACTGATAGCCGTAACCAATGGCAAATCGCAATTCATCATTCCTCTTCTCCTTTCTGTGGTTCTTCAGTATCCACATCCGTATCGTTGTCGTAACTGTCACCCAATTCAAGATTCCTTATGAAGTTCCTCTTCTCGGCAGGAGTAGCAATACGATAGGTGTATATCTTTCCGTCCTTGGTCTTTGTTTCCCGTTCCTCACGAGGCGTCTCGTTGATTATGGAGTTGAACGTCTCGTTTGAAGACATCGCACTCATGGCCGCTCCGTTGTAGGTGAAGAAATACCAATGGTCAGGATTTGCCTCAAGATATATTCTGAACTCTGTGGCCAGAGCCGTCATTATCAGTTGCACCCTTGTCCTTATTATCTTGTTGACCTGATAGCTGCCTACAATTCCCAGTTCCGCATTTCCTGTTCCTATGTATGACCTCATCACAGGGTCCCACTTCAACCTTATACTTGGGAAGAAAAGCGTGTACTGCATCTGCTTGGGTATCTCTTTCCACTCTCCGGTAACAAGCATGTCTTCAAACCATTCCTCCGCCTGCTCCGCGTCAAAGACATGATGAAGATATTTCTTGTAGGCCGAGGTCTCCAGTTCTATCTGACTAAGGTTCAAGTCCTCGTACAACTCCACTCCCATCAAGTCCAAAGCCTCCTTGGAGAACGGGAAGTTTATCGCAAGGCTCATCTGTATAGTCGCTTCGTTGTTTCGGTCAACGGAGATTGTACCGTAGTTGTTGGTCTGCACCGCGCCACCCAAAGGAAAGCCCAACTTTATAAGACCCTCGCCTTTGGCTGAACAATTGGTCTTGTTAAGACTCAAAAACGGTGCGTCCACATTTGCAAAGTCCTCCAATTTTTCCTTTGACGCTATGACATAACCGCCTTGTGTTTTGTCGTATGTAAGGTATCCCTTTGCGCCAAGCATAACATTGTCACCCTCTATATCCGAACTCAAGAAAGCTATCTTAGGCTCCAGATTGTCGGCATTGAACAGTATGGAAGTGGTTATCCTGTTGTTGTCCACATCCACCGGAGCCTCCGAAATAGGTATGTATATGGATTCCGGATCTATGCGGGAAGAGAACTTTATCCACGCCTGATTCTCGGTACAGTTGTCCGTAGTCTGAACACCGCCCTCAAAGAAATAGTTCTCCTCTTGGGCCTTTACCTCAACCTTGCCGTAGAAGTTGAAGGCCGAACTCAAGGCCAAAGGTTCTTCCTTAACTATCTCACCTCTGCCGATGCTCTGTCCACTCAACGGATTAAGCTCACTGATGAATACGGGGTGTTTCTTTTGCTGGTCGTCAACATAGTCTATGTAACCGTTGGCCGAATATATCTGTGCGGAAGCTATGTGTATGCGTGCATTGTAGTATTCGTGCAACTTGGTCTGAGTGTCAACCAATATGGTCGCATCGTCCAAAGTATCCATCTGAGCTCCGGGGTATATGGTTATGTTGCCGTCCGACGGTCTGACTGCCGCATCAGCACACTTTATCATATATACCTCATCGGCCATAAGCTTGTTGTTTCTCAAATCCAACTTGGCCTCAGGAGAGTTGAACGACAATCCGCCCTGATTTGGATGAGTGGAAACAAATCTGGCACCGGGATGTTCCATATCCACCAACTCTTTCAAAGGCTTTGAGGCTATATCGCCGACTTGAGAATGCTCTGAATCCAGCAAGGCCAGCAATTTGGAATCCATTCCCCACGCAAACTTGTCAACATAACACTTGTACTGCAAGAACGGCATCTGGTTCTCGCTTATACCGTCATTGGACACAAACTCTCCCTGTCTTGTCTTGAAATCTACACTTGCCTTTACGTTGCCAGCTTCGAAAGCAACACTGTTGCCGTCCAATGCATTCAATACGAAGTCTGCCGTATCGGCCTTGTAACTCATCTCAGCAAAAACAGTCTTCTGCGAACTGACCGTCATCTCCTCACTCCTGGTGCTTCCGCTGCCCGTAAGTCCAGACGGACTCACAGTCAACGAACCTGTATGAAAGGCCAATGAATCGTACATGTTGAACGGTTCTGTCTTCTGCTCCACAAGCATATAATCCATATGAGGATACCAATGCTCGTCCGTTGCCGTTGCATCCACTTTGGCAAATGCCGCACTCGTACCTATGGAAGACTTGGAAAAGCAGTTGAACTTGTCGGTAACGCATGTTGTGGAATCGGGATGGAACACAAACATCTTGGAATGGCTCCTTGATGCTATATAGTCCAGATAACCCGTACCCAACAAACCGTTGCAACTCAGGTCTATGCTGTTGTAGAACTGTCCCTTGCCACCATAAGCCGCAAGACCCGTACTCGAAGTATTCATCTTGAAGCCCAAAGAATAATCTCTCATGACAACCAAAGGCTCTGTTATATCTTCAAAAATACCGGCAGACTTTAACACTCCCGTAAACCTTACACTGTCCGTCTTGAATGCAAACAGATTCTTGATTTGGAAAGGATCCAGCTTGTAGTAGAAATTCTCCCTGGAATATACTCCGTTCTGGATTTTCTTTGAATCGTAATACACATAGCTCTCCTTGGTAGAGGAAAGTATCGGATATCCCTCCAATTTCTTCACGCTGCTCTTGTTGTTTGGCTCATCTATAAGCATCTGACAGTAAAGGTTCTGTATTGGAGTCTGTATCTGTATCAACTTTGTGGAGTCGTCATACATGGGAACAAAGAAATTAAGGCTGTCTATGCTCGGCAAATCCAATGCGAACTTGTCATACGAAAACTTACATCCCTTTCCGCTCATGGTAAACCTGCCTGCCATAACCTGACCGTCGAATTCGAAATCCCTGTTTTTATACATTCTTATCCTTCCCTCCATAGGCCTTATGGCAACATTGTGCGTGTCGCTTATGGTGAACTTCTCTATGCCGTTCATCCTAAGCTCCATGTCCAGAGTATTCAATACCGCGTTCGGTTCTCCCTTTGCTGCCGAAACGAATCGCAACGCATCATAATCTATCTTCTTGTTGTTGGCAAGTATATAATCGTACAACTTCTGTTTTACAATGGCAGTTTCCCTGTAACTCTCATATACGATGAACCCGTTCAAGGCAAGATTCATAAGCATAAGCTTGGCCTGCACCTCATCGAGTCTGATGAATTTTGCAAACTCCTTTACCGTGAACTGTTCCCTCTTTATCTTGTTGGTGAACTCCCTGACCCTGTACAAAGGACTCACCGGGTCTATTCCCTGCAATTTGTTCCACTTGTCCTCCGAGTAATAGTTGTTGCTCTCAAAAGTGGCAAACGATTCTCTCGAGGGACCCTTGACGGCCGTAAACTCTATTTTGTAGTCATCAAGGTCTGCATAAACCGCATCGGTATATATGTCTATGCAATGGTAAGAGTCCACCCACGGACTTGCGGAAATACCCTCCTTGTAATCGTTGAAAAACAACCTCCTGTCGCTTTTGTTGAAATTAAGCTTGGTTCCCGGATGATAGATTGAATCGTTGTTGGCGTATATGGTCACCTGGCAATCCTTAGTTATGATACCGTCCCTGCTGAAAGGGTGCTCTATCGCCTTGGCCCTGATGTACAACTTGCCCTCCCTGTAAAACCTCAACTCGGCCGGCGTCTTTTCATCACCCGTTCCGAGAAACTTGCCACCCTGCTGGGTGAATCCTCCTACATAGTCCACATCGGGGTATATGTTCTTTATTATTTCCTCCTTCTTGTATGAATAGAAACGGGGATATGTCGACATGTCTCTTGTCTTGGAATCGCTGCACTGATCCTCAAAACTGCCCGTCAACTTGTGGGAAAAGAACTCCTTGTTCACAAAACTAACACTGTCTGCCGTAAGAGAAGCCCTGTTCAATATGACCAAATACTTGCCCAATTCAACATAGACATCATCCTGTGGCAGGCCAGCCTTGGCCCAATCGACCGTACCGCCCTCGCCTTCCCATATGTTTTCCGTCAAATACAAGCGGCCCTTGGTCGAATATATGGTATTGGAATCCCTCAGAGAACTGTAAGTCAAATCTATATCGGAATTGATGTCGGCATAAACCCCACGGACAGTATCATAACGGAACACATAACCGCCCGCATCCCCCATAGACCATCGAACCGACTTGGAACTGTACAGATAACCGTCTCTCAAAAGATTCAACGTAGCCTCTACCGCTTCATTGTAAATCTTCAGATTGTGATCAACAACATACTTTTGCATTCCCTTAAGCCACTGGTTATAACTCTCGGGCGTCTGACTGGAACTCTGGAAAGCTATCTGGGTCTGTATGAATTGATAGAAACCGTTTCTCGCCCTTGCGTTTTTCTTGAACATCAACTGCGATAAAGCCATTATGTCCTTACGGTGCTGAACGCTGAAATTGTTCCACGCCTGCTCATATTCGGACAGAAGCAGTTCATATTCCTTTTGCTGCTTGCTTTTGATGTTCACATCGGTTTCAACCATTTCCCTCAACTCGTCAATGTAAGTATCGGCGTTGCCGCTGAATCCCTTGAATCTCTGAGCATGTACGGACTCTATCACCATACACGACAAAAGAACTAAAAGTATCTTTCTCATAAATCACATTTTATCTTTTCACCAGACGCATCGCGGCCCAATTGTCCTTGGTCCTTACCTCCGAAAGAGTCAACCCCAAGGTCTCACACTTACTTTTGAGTACATCAACATCCTCCGTATAAAACCCACTCAAGAACAACACACCGCCCTCCGCCATATTGGCTGAATAAATTTCGACATTGTCAAGCAATATGTTCCTGTTTATGTTGGCAATGAACACATCAAACAATATCTCCTTCTGCAACAGAGAACTGTCTCCCAAACGCACCTTTACATCAACACCGTTTCTTTTCACATTCTCCGCAGCATTCTCCGCAGCCCATGTGTCATTGTCCACAGCCTCACAGTATAACGCACCCATCATACTGGATATTATGGCCAGAACACCCGTTCCGCAGCCCATGTCCATAACCCGCTTTCCCTTCATATCCTCAACGGACAGAAAATCTATAATCAAAGACGTCGTCTGATGATGAGCCGTCCCGAAAGACATCTTCGGTTCTATAACCACATCATATCTCACCCCTTCCACTTTGGGATTGAACGGAGGCCTCACAACACAAAAACCGTCAAAGACTACGGAAGGATAATTCTTCTCCCATTCCGCATTCCAATCCCTCTGTTCTATCGTTTCCGTTCCGTAAACAACCTGCAAACCGTCCACAAAGCCCAAAGCCTCGTCATAAGCCGCCTTAACCTTCTCCATGGAAAACAATACATCGGGACAATAGGCCTCAAAACCTTGTGGAGTATCGGCAAAAGCATCAAAACCCATTGAAATCAAAGCATCCTTCAACAAGTCCGCAACCCATGCGCAGGAATCATCCCAACGTCCCTGCAACATAAGCCGCACATCCAATCTGACATAATTCATGACCAACTAAAAACTGCAAGCTATCTCTATGAAATCCTCATGTTTCAAAGAAGCACCGCCTATCAATCCCCCGTCCACATCAGGTTGGGCGAACAGCTCCCTCGCATTCTTTGCATTACAGCTGCCTCCGTAAAGAATAGATACCTCCTGCGCCACATCATCCGAATACTTGTCGGCAATCAATCCTCTTATGAAAGCGTGCATCTCCTGAGCCTGATCCTTTGTTGCGGTCTTGCCCGTTCCTATCGCCCACACCGGCTCATAAGCCAATATGACCTTTGTAATCTGATCCTTTGACAAATGGAACAAACCCTCGCTCACCTGAGAGCGTATGACATCGAAATGTCTGCCTTCCTCCCTTTCCTCCAACAACTCTCCGACACACACTATGGGATTTATGTCCACCTTTAGCAATCTGTCCACCTTTTCCGCAACATCCCTGTTCGTCTCAAAGAAATATTTCCTTCTCTCGCTGTGTCCCACAATACAATAGTCTATGTTCATCGACTGCAACATTGCGGCCGACACCTCACCGGTATAGGCTCCATTGTCAAACTTCGACACGTTCTGAGCTCCCACAAAAAACTCCACATCCTCTGCCGCATCGCTCACCAGTTCCAAATAAGGGAAAGGAGGACACACAATGACATCAACATCCGTAGAATCGAAATTCCTCAACTTTTCCGCAATGTCGTTAATAAGTTCGTCTGCCTGGGAGAACAACTGATTGGACTTCCAGTTGCCAGCAACTATATTTCTTCTCATATCCGTTTTTAATTTAATGTAACAATATATTACCGATTTGCAAACATACGAATAAATATTGGATGAACAAAGTCCCGCAGATATCAAAGCATATCGGTCAGACGGACGGAAGAACAAGGGCGGTAAAATTCCATAAAACGCCTGAAAAAAACAACAAGTCTCGAGGAGAAAAAAATAACATGCGTGTTCAAGGTGCAAAAAGTCTAACTTTTTAGGGTGAAAAGTCTAACTTTTTGAGGTGAATGCTGACGACTTATTTTTTTCCGCACGCGACTTTTATAATCCGACACGCGTTTTATCCC
>DXGG01000193.1 GCA_019114015.1 Candidatus Onthomorpha intestinigallinarum
ATATTATGATGGCAAACTTTGAAAAATGGGATAAAGCATTTAGGAATCAAAATCTTTTCGAATTCAACTTTAATGAAAATGCTTTGATGTGGCTTAAAGTGCGGGCTGTTTGCAGAGGAAAACTGATTCAACAATTTCTTAAATGTGCTGGCATCACTTTGACGTCTTCAAAAATTGCAGAACAAAATGTAGAATTGTTTGAAAGACTGGAAAATATGCCAAATGCCATGCAGTTACTTGACACTTTCTTAAATGAAAGAAACCACGAATGGTATAATGCAATGGGCATAAACGAGGCAGCATTGAAAGAAGATTTATATAAAGTGCGCTACTACGCATGGGGAGGAGACCAGAATAATTCATTAGACAAGCATCTTGTAAGCAGATACGTTAAGGTTATTAGTAATTATGATGAACTGCTGAACAAACAAAGTGAAATTGCTGATAATGCGTGGAATTATGTTCAAACAAGTTGGTACAACAATTGGACATCATACCTGATTGAATCACTTTTTAAGCAGCATGAAAAGGTCATTTCGGCAATAGGCGAAATAAAAAGTGTTGATTTCTTTTTGTATAACTTCCCTATTGATTTGAAGGTAACATTTTTCCCAAACCAATATATGGAAGAAAAACTGAAAATTAAACTTGGCAAAAAAGAACTTACGTGGTTGAGGCAAGAAGCTAAAAAAGTGGGCATAACAGTAGATCATTCACAATCTGATACTCAACAACTTTACACCTTGTCAGAGAAACTGATGGAAATTGGGAAAAATGACATTCTAGAAACGCTGAAAAATAAAAGGAAAGAAGTAATTGTCGATGCTCAATCTGATGTGCAAGAACTTATGACTTGGTTATATGCCAATCAAGGAGAGATGCGTTTTGGAGCGGAGAATAGATTGTTTGTTATTCTCGTAGATTCTGCAAATATGAATGAATCTTGGAAGATGAAACGTGCTTTTTCTTTAATAGAACCCAAAGTAAAGAATTACCTTGATAACTTTAACGAACAGTCTTTAAAAGAAATTAATTTCATCTTCCAGGGCAAGCCATACAAGAGCTTGGCAGATGTGATATTTGTTGTAAAGTAGTAGTTATATGGAATGGGTATTTGATGGTATTGGAACAGAAATCATTTCACTGTTAGCCGGCTTTTTAGGTGGCGGTTTTATTGGTTATAAGATAGGTATAAAGAACAAGATTTCCCAGCGTCAAAAAGGAGGGAATCATGTGAGTCAAACACAAATTGGAAGCATTGTAAACAATGGAAATTCAGAAAGCAGGAAATAATGCACAACAATTCCAAATTCAAAATCTGACTATTGGAATTGATGAAAAGCGAGCAAGAGAAATATATGATGAAAAGTATGCTATTGCAAAAAGAGACTTTACTGAAGAAGCTTTGCGGATAGCTAATGAACGAGTAAAAGAGTTTGAAAATAGACTTATACCTAAAATTGAAGCAGTAAATAATGGATTAAATGCGTTTGCAGATCCGAGCTTTCAGCTGTTGTTGATAGATGCTCAAAAAGCAGCAGTAGCAACAGAGCGAGTTGTTGATTATGACTTACTTTCAGAATTATTAGTTCATAGAATAGAGAATGGTAATGACAGGCATGTTAGAACAGGAATACATCGTGCTGTAGAAATAGTTGAGGATATTTCTGATGAAGCATTGTTAGGTCTAACAGTTATACATTCTATAAATTCTTTTATACCAGTGTCTCCAGAATGTATTAAAGCATTGGATGTATTGGATGATTTGTTCGACAGAATAATGTATGCTAAATTACCCAAAGGGGCTGAATGGATAGAAGATTTAGAGATACTCGATGCAATTCGTATAAATCCATATAGTAAATTTACCGATTTAAAAGAATACTATTCAACGGTTTTAAATGGCATTGTAACAATCGGTATAAAGAAAGATTCAGAGGAGCATCGCAATGCAATTTCAATATTGCAGAACAACAGGTTAGTTGTCTCCAATTTGTTGGTTGATAATTATTTATTACCTGATTATATAAGGGTTAATATTAGGAATTTTGATGCAGTAAATGAACTGTTTCTTATTCATACATTGGGTAATAATAGAATGTCAGTACCGATGTCTGAACAACAGAAATCTGCTATTAAATCTATAATTGAATTATATTCAAAAGATACTCAATTAAAAAATGATGTAGAGAAGAAGTTTTTATTAGAGTGGAATAAAAGACCCCATTTGGCTTTACTAAAAGATTGGATTGAAAAAATTCCTAACTCTTTTAGTATTACATCTGTCGGTAAAGTATTAGCTCATGCTAATGCACAAAGATGTGACGATAAATTACCTCCGTTAAAGTAAATACAACATTAAAAGTAGCCAATTTCGTTGCCCATCCAAGGATTTTGGCTACTTTTGCAGTTGAGTTATTTGACAGCAAAACATAGCAAAATGCTGAAAATCGCACGGTTGCCAAGTCGTTACCGCTACTTCACAAATAATTTGCTAAAAGTTTATTCCTCAAATGGTTATACTAAGCCGTTGAAAATCTAAAATATGATGATTACGGCAAAATGAAACGCCGTTTCGTTGTTTACGGATTCAGAAAAGAAAAAAATGGATTCAGAAAACATTTTTCTGAAACTTTGTTTGGATTTTGCGGAATCAAATTTTCATCGTTTAAGTTTGGATAATGTATTTTTTTTGTAATTTTGAACCTTGGTAAAAATGGATTTGTGATGTCGTTGAGAAATGCTTTGCAAACGTTGTCTTTCAGGAATAAGGCTGCTTCTCTTGTCAGGTCAAGAAAGGTTTATAGCTTGGGAAGTGCAAGAACGGTCGGTTTTGTATGTTTGCTTGAAGATGAACAGGAATGGAAGGATATACAGACAGCGGTAAACAGATTTCAACAGTCCGGAGCCAAGGTAAGGGTTTTGAGTTTTTATCCCGAAAAAGTAAAGCCTTTGTGGTATGTTGAGACTATGAACATAGTTATGTGCAGTCTGAAAGAGTTCGGACTCATGGGAATACCCAAAGGTAAAAGAGTGGATGAATTTATGAAGGACAGTTTCGATATCCTTATAAATCTTGATTTGAACGGAACTTTTGCAACTAATTATGTCAGTGTCTTGTCCACGGCATATTTCAAGGTCGGAATAGAAAATCAGGAAAACAGAAAGTTTTTTGATTTGTTGATAAAAATGGAAAATATGGATTTAAAGATATATTTGGAGCAGGTTATGTTTTATTTGTCTGTATTAAAGACCAATTGATATGAAAGATTTTAATTTGCAGGGTACGGGGGTTGCCTTGGTTACAACCTTTCACAAACAAGGTAATATAGATTTTACATCTTTGGGAAAATTGATAGAGCATGTAATATCTTCGGGAGTTGATTATTTGGTTTGTTTGGGAACCACGTCTGAATATCCTACCTTGTCAGAGCAGGAAAAGATGGCTATAATCGATTTTACGGTGGAAACCACGGCGTCGAGAGTGCCGATAGTATTGGGAATAGGAGGCAATGATACAAGGGAGGTTGTCGATAGGATAAAAAAGACGGATTGCAGTTCAATTGCGGCCATATTGTCGGTAGTCCCTTATTACAATAAACCTAATCAGAATGGATTGTATGCTCATTTTAAGGCTGTGGCGGAAGCGTCGAGTGTTCCCGTCATTTTGTATAATGTCCCCGGAAGGACGGGAGTGAACATGACTGCTGAGACTTGTTTGAGGTTGGCTAACGATTTTTCCAATATCATAGGTATCAAGGAAGCTTCTGGCAATATGGCTCAGTGCATGAACTTGTTGGCGATGAAGCCTCAGAATTTTACCGTGGTTTCCGGTGAGGATGCTCTTTTGTTGCCTTTGATGTCTTTGGGTATGCAGGGCGTCATTTCCGTGACGGCAAATGCATTTCCTAAACAGGTGAGTGAATTGGTCAATTATATGTTGAAGTCCAACTTGAAGAAGGCGCGTCCCATACATGAACAATTGCTACCGTTTTCAAATGCCATCTTTGAGGAGGGAAATCCGGTGGGTATAAAGGCCGCACTTGAGATAATGGGTATTTGTCGCAACAATCTGCGTCTTCCTTTGGTCAAAAGCAGCAAGGGATTGTATGGTAAATTGCAAACAATTATAAGTAATATACAATAACATGGTAAATTATAAAGATTTGGGCCTGGTGAATTCAAGAGAAATTTTCGCCAAGGCGATGAAAGGCGGTTATGCCATTCCTGCATTTAATTTCAACAATATGGAACAGATGCAGGCTATAATTCAGGCTTGCGTGGCACAGAAAAGTCCTGTTATCCTTCAGGTTTCGGCAGGAGCCAGGAAGTATGCAAACCAGACATTGTTGCGTTATATGGCTCAAGGAGCAGTTGAATACGCCAAGGAGTTGGGTTGCAACATCCCTATTGTTTTGCACTTGGATCATGGCGACAGTTTCGAGTTGTGCAAATCGTGTATCGAATACGGCTTTTCTTCGGTCATGATAGACGGTTCGTCGTTGCCTTATGATGAGAATGTGGCATTGACAAAGAAAGTTGTTGACTATGCTCATCAGTATGATGTTACGGTTGAGGGAGAATTGGGAGTTTTGGCAGGAGTGGAAGATGAGGTGAGTGCAGAGAACAGTACATATACAAGGGCTGAAGATGTTGAAGATTTTGTGAAGAAGACAGGTGTTGATTCCTTGGCTATATCGATAGGTACTTCTCATGGAGCCAATAAGTTCCGTCCGGAGCAATGTACGAGAAATGCCGACGGTATATTGATACCGCCTCCTTTGCGCTTCGATATTTTGGAGGAAATTGAAAGAAGGATTCCGGGATTTCCTATCGTTTTGCATGGTTCTTCATCCGTTCCGCAGGATCAGGTTAAAATCATAAATACTTACGGTGGAGCGTTGAAAGATGCAATAGGTATTCCTGAAGAGCAATTGAGAAAGGCTGCAAAGTCTGCTGTCTGCAAAATAAACATAGATTCGGACGGAAGATTGGTAATGACGGCAACCATAAGAAAGATAATGGCAGAAAAGCCGGTTGAATTTGACCCGAGGAAGTATTTGGGACCGGCCAGAGACAACTTGAAACCTATGTATGAACATAAGATAAAGGATGTATTGGGCTCTGCCAACAGGGCATAACATCTATGTCATGTTCATGGACATATTGAGAGGAGACTGTCGGATGCGGTCTCCTTTTATTTTTTCTTCTTTTGGTATTTGTTGTTGCTTTTGACTTTGTATTTTCCTATTACATGACTTTTCTTGCCCTTGAATTCACTTACTCCGGTAACTCTTTTGTTTTGAGAGCAGGAACAAGTCAGCAAAGGTGCAGATACGATTAAACCGCATAAAGCAAAAACGTAAAATTTCCTTGGTATTTTCATGTCGTTTAATGTATGTTGTTCAATAAATTTACCGGCAAAAATGAAGAGGAAATCAAATAGATGCCGAATATCACCAATATGATTCCCACAATTCTGTTCATTATGGTGATTACATTGTCAGTCATAAAACGTTTCAGTTCGTTTGATATTGCGCATTTGACAAGGTCCATGGCGAATACGGTTATCAGTATGCTGACAAGAAAGATTATCTGTTCCGATTTCTTGTAGTTGCTTGCAAGCCCTATCGGGATAAGCCAAAACATCCATATACCCGGATTGGCTATGTTGAAAATAAAGCCTTTGGCTATGTATTTCAACTTTAGTTTTCCACCTATTGATTCTATGTTTCTTTTGGGTTGTGATATGTGTTTTTTGGTTGAGGTGTAAATGCCGAAGACTATTAGTATGATTCCTCCGATTATTCCTATGAGTTTTTGAGCTTTGTCTGACGCAAATAATGAGGAAATGCCGAACCATGCGATGAAAACCATTGATATGTCCGACAGTGAAACTCCAAGGGCAAGGTGAGAGCCGGCCTTGAAACCTTTGGATATGCTTGTTTGTATTATGGAAAAAAAAGCAGGTCCTACCATAAGGGAAAGGGTAAGTCCGAAGAGGATTCCTTGGGTTGCGATATGGAAGCTGTTCATAATTAGAATGTTTTGCGATGATTATTACTGCAAAGATACAAAAATGTTCAACAAAGACTTGTTTTTACAGTGGCATTCGGTTAAAATATGTATCTTTGCAAATTGAAATTCTAATGTAATGGATACTAAATTAAATACGATAGAGGAGGCGGTAGAGGACTTTAAGAAAGGTAATTTTGTAATAATAGTGGATGACGAGGACAGGGAAAATGAGGGGGATTTGATTATTGCAGCTGAAGCCATAACTCCGGAAAAGGTAAACTTTATGCTTAAGCATGCCAGAGGTGTGCTATGTGCTCCAATAACCACTTCAAGATGCAAAGAGTTGAATTTGTCGCATCAGGTTGTTGATAACACTTCGGTTCTCGGTACTCCTTTTACGGTTACTATAGATAAGTTGGAAGGATGTTCGACAGGAGTTTCTGCCTCGGATAGGGCGGCAACCATAAAGGCCTTGGCAGATCCGTCTTCGACGCCGTCAACTTTCGGTCGACCCGGCCATATAAATCCTTTGTATGCTCAGGAAGAAGGAGTTTTGAAGAGAGCAGGGCATACCGAGGCGACGATTGACATGTGTCGTTTGTCGGGCTTTTATCCTGCCGGGGCTCTTATGGAGATAATGAACGAGGATGGGACGATGGCACGTTTGCCGCAGTTGGCGGAAATGGCTCGAAAATACGATATAAAACTTATAAGTATAAGGGACCTTATAGCATACAGGGTAAGATATGAGAGCCTTATAAAGAGGGAGGAAGATGTTTTCTTGCCTACCAAGTGGGGAGATTTCAGATTGATAGCATATACTCAAAAGGACACCAACATTACTCATTTGGTATTGAAGAAAGGAGAGTGGGAGAAAGACGAGCCGATTTTGTGCAGAGTTCATTCTTCGTGTGCAACCGGAGACATATTCGGTTCATGTAAGTGTGACTGCGGAGATCAGTTGCATAGTGCCATGCAGATGATTGAAAAGGAAGGCAAGGGCTTGATAGTTTACATGAGTCAGGAAGGAAGGGGAATAGGTCTTGTCAATAAGTTGAAGGCATATCATTTGCAGGAGGAAGGCATGGATACGGTGGATGCCAATATTGCATTGGGATTTAAGGCTGATGAAAGGGATTATGGCATAGGAGCTCAGATATTGAGGGATATGAATGCGACGCGTATAAGGTTGATATCCAACAATCCTAAAAAAAGAAGCGGATTGGAGGGCTACGGAATAAAAATAGTGGAGAACGTTCCACTTGTAATAAAGCCTACGGAGTACAACGAGAAGTACTTGAAGACAAAAAAAGAGCGTATGGGACATAATTTGCCATTGTAATTTTGGCAATTAAAGTATAAAGTGTTATATTTGCAAACGACTATTTTTGTTGTAAGAGATGGATGAGGTTAAGTTGTTGATTTCGGACATAGAGGACAGGGTGTATAAGTTGTTGAAATATAAGGATGATTTGGAGGAAAGACTGTCTTTGTTGGAGCAGGAGAATAGTCGGTTGAAAGAAGAAATTGTATTATTAAAAGAAGAGAAAGAGGAATTAGAGAGAAAAACGGAAGAGAAAATAAATTCAAACATATTAACGGAGCAACGGGAAGACATAAACGAGCTAAAGGAAAAGATAAACGAATTGTTGCAAGATATTGACAAGAGTTTAGCATTATTGGTTTCGACTCAAAAATAGGAATAAAAGGAGCGGGAGGATTATGACGGATATTTTGAAGGTTGCCATAGAAATAGCAGGTAGGAAATATAATGTCAACATAAAGGAGACGGACAAGGATATTTTTGAGGAAGCGGCAAGGATGGTCAGTGACACTTTGAATACATATGAGCAGAAGTACTCATATGAAGACAAACAGGACTTGTTGGCATTGGTTTTGTTGCAATATACTACTTCTTACATAAAGATGTATAGAAGTAAGACGGGAGATAACAATGATGTAGTGGTAAGCAGATTGCGTCAATTGAATCAGGTACTTACTGAAATAACAGATAAAATGGAGAAATAGCCGCATCGATTCTACAGATCAGTTTGTAAACTCAACAGTAAAAAAATGCCGAGTAAGCTCATTTTGGATAAAACAGGCCTCATTTCGAAAGAAATCTCGCAAGAGACGGTGGAAGTTTGACACAAAAGGCACTCAAAACTTTTCATTTGGGAGTTTACCACACTCCATAAGTAGAGGAGATGCGGTTTTTATCTTTTCAATCATTTCGTTTTAAACTTCGTCGCGTTGCTTGATGGTAATAATAATTTAATTACAAACTTAAGCGATGAACATAGTAATAGGCATTATTAGCGGATTAGCGGGCATAGGCATAGGAATATGGTTGGCCGCGACCAGGCCAAGAAAAAACTTGGAGAAAAAGAGCATCCAACTTCTTAAGGAGGCGGAAGAAAAGGCGGAAATCCTTAAAAAGGAAAAGATGTTGCAGGCAAAGGAGAAATTTCTTCAACTCAAAGGCGAGCATGAAAAGCAGGTTCAGGAAAGAAACAACAAAGTAATGCAGGCCGAAAACAAAATCAAGCAGAAGGAACAGGTACTCAACCAGAAAGTAGAGGAATTGCAGAAAAAAAGCACGGAGTTTCTTGCGGCCAAGGATAACCTTAACAAACAGGTTGAAAAACTTCAGCAAAGACAACAGGAGGTTGAGAAAACATATCGGGAAAGCGTGGCAAAGCTGGAGCAGATAGCAGGTTTGTCGGCAGATGAAGCCAAAGCCCAACTGATAGATACGCTGACCGAAGAGGCTAAAAGCGATGCGATGGGTAAGATAATGGAGATAGTTGAGGAGGCAAAGCTTACTGCAAACCAGCAGGCAAAGAAAATAGTCATAGAATCCATACAACGTACCGCCACGGAGAACGCGATAGAAAACACAGTATCGGTATTCAACCTTGAGAATGAGGAGGTAAAAGGACGTATCATAGGACGTGAAGGTAGAAACATACGTACGTTGGAGAATCTTACCGGTGTTGAGGTTATTATAGACGACTCTCCTGATG
>DXGG01000194.1 GCA_019114015.1 Candidatus Onthomorpha intestinigallinarum
TTACGGGACAGGTTTGTGCGGATTCTTTGGGAACGAAATTTTTCTCAGGAGTGGGAGGACAGATAGACTTCATTTACGGGGCATCCCGTTCCAAGGGTGGAAAGGCCATAATAGCCATGCCTTCGATAACGAAGAACGGCATTTCGAAAATAGCTCCCATATTGACACCGGGTGCGGGTTGTGTTACCACGAGAAACCACATACATTGGTTTGTGACCGAATATGGAGCTGTCAATCTTTATGGCAAGAGTTTGCAGGAGAGGGCAAGGCTTTTGATATCCGTTGCTCATCCCGACCACAGGGAAGAATTGGATAGAGCTGCCTTTGAAAGATACGGTTCACACTATCATTTTGTCAGGTAGATTGATTTGAATTATAAATAAGGAGACTGTCGGAACACGGGTAGTCTCCTTTTTATTTGTGTTTTTACACTTTATTTTGTACTTTTGCAGGGTGTAAATCAAAACAAGAAAGGAAGTAAAGTGGGCAGACTTTTAGCGATAGATTATGGAACAAAGCGGGTAGGCCTGGCCGTAAGCGATTATATGCAGGTCATAGCTACGAAATTGACTACTGTTCCGACGGTTGACATATTCCCGTATTTGAATGAATACATGTCAAGGGAAGAAGTCGATGCGATAGTGGTTGGCGATCCCAAACAGATGGATAATACGCCTTCGGAATCGGCCAAGAGTGTGCATATTTTTGTAGATGCCTTAGCCAAGTCTTTTCCTGATAAGGACATCTATATGATAGATGAACGTTTTACTTCGAAGATAGCGAGCCAGACCATTGCCAAGTTCAGTAAGAAAAAGAAGGATAAAAGGGACAAGGGTTTGGTCGATACGATAGCTGCCGTTTTGATATTGCAGGATTTTATGGAAATGAGGAAAAAATAGACTGGAGATTATGATTTTGCCTATAGTCGGTTATGGTAGTGCGATACTGAGACAGGTTGCTGAGCCTGTAAGCAGGGATTATCCGGAATTGGGACAACTTATAGACGATATGTTTGAGACGATGTATGCGGCCAACGGTGTCGGCTTGGCAGCTCCCCAGATAGATTTGTCAATAAGGATGTTCGTCATCGATGCCAACCCTTTCAAGGAGACGTATCCTGATGGAGAAGGCTTTAAAAAGGTTTTTATCAACCCGGAAATATTGGAGTTTAAAGGAGAGATATGGGCCGATTTTCAGGAAGGATGTTTGTCTTTGCCGGATATACATCAGGATGTGGCGCGACCTTCGATAGTTGTTGTGAAGTATTTGGATGAAAACTTTGTTGAACATACCGAGGAGTTGGACGGAATCAGAGCAAGAGTGTTTCAGCATGAGTATGACCATTTGGATGGGAAGGTTTTTACGGACAGACTTAGTCCTTTGAGGAGAACTTTGCTCAGAAGGAAGTTGCAGGACATATCGGCCGGCAAGGTATGTACGGATTATAAGATGAAAAAACGTAACATTAAAAGAAAATAATATCATGAAACATATTTCCGTAATTGTTGTACTATTGTCAGCAGCGATGTTGTTGTCGTGCGGGAGCGGAAACGAACGGGAAAAAGCTCAAAATGTAATAAAGCAGATGGAATTGTCCACATTCGATTATACTCAGAGGATGAATGCCCAAAAAGCCGACAGTCTGGTAAACATGTATTCTTCTTATGTGAACAGATTCCCCGAGGATACCTTGTGCGCCTCCTATCTGTTCCGTGCTGCGGACATTCTGGCCAACAGAAACAAATGTATGGAATCCGTAGCCATGTACGAAAGACTGATAAGGGATTATCCGAGCAGTCGGTATGTTGAAGAGTCTTATTTCTTGAGAGGTGTCGTATATAGTCAGGTTTGTTTGAATAAGGATAAGTCAAGAGAATGTTTCAATGAGTTCATTTCCAAGTATCCGCAGTCGAGATTGGTCGATGATGCCAATGGATTGATGATGATGGATACCTTGTCTGACGAAATGGAAATAATACGTAAATTCGAACAAATGAATTCTCTAAACAAGTAATTTGTTTTTCATTTCTTCTTTCCTTTTGAAGAAAATATGTATTTTTGCAACGGCAACAGGTTCTCGGTGCGAGATTAAAAGGGAATCAAGTGTAAGTCTTGAACAGTCCCGCTGCTGTGAGTTCTAACCGTAAAGGTTGATTTCAAAATATCCTTTGGCCACTGTTGTTTGTTCAATGGGAAGGCATTTTGAGAGGAACGAGTCAGAAGACCTGCCTTTTGCTTATTGTTTTTGAGCTTTCGAGGAAAAGGCTTGATGCAAGGTTGAATGTCGTTCTTCTTGTTTCAGTATTTTTTTGTTTTATCGTAAAGCTCTATTGGTTTTTGTTGAACGTGAATTTAAAATTGATAGAGTATGAAAAAAATGTTTCTTTTGTTAAGTACACTGCTTTTGAGTGTAGTGTCTTATGCGCAGTTCGATTCAGGTGTCGATACTCCCGGTTGTCAGGCAGTATCAATGCATGATGAAAGAATAAAAACCTGGGCTTTGGGTGTACAGGTCGAAAGAGGGTTCGTGAGCGGCTCCAATCAGGTTTATGCTTCCTATGGCAAGCCATCCAATGCACAGGGAATGCCGGACAGTACCACTACAAAGGCAGTCTCTTTAGGTGAAGGCGGCACAGCCTTGATTACTTTCGACAGACCGATAGTGGATGGCTATGGAGCCGATTTCGCAGTATTTGAAAACGCTTTTGCTCCGGAATTTCTGGAGCTTGCCTTTGTGGAGGTAAGTAGCGACGGAGTCAATTTCTTCAGATTCCCTGCCATATCCTATATAC
>DXGG01000195.1 GCA_019114015.1 Candidatus Onthomorpha intestinigallinarum
GAGTTAAAATAGGAACTACTGCGAATAATACTCTTGATAATTGGGTAACAGGGTTGCAGGAGGTATTTTACTCCACTGAATTTTCCGTTTCTGAGAATAATGACATAAATACTTGGAAAGTATTGACTTTCGCTGAGCCGTATTATTACGATGGCGTTTCAAATTTGGTAGTTGAGATTTGTTTTGCAACAGATGTAACAAATGGAAAAGTAAAGGTAAGCCAAACAGATCTTGAAGATTTTGATGTATCTTTGATGTACAGGACAACTTCTACTGATGCTTGTGCGTGGGAAGGAAATCCTTCCAGTAGTAATAGAACAAGACGTCCTAATGTCATGTTTAATGTGTCTTCCCAAGGTTGTATTAGTGAAAGAGGTGCAGTTATTGTTGAAGTTTCAGATGCTCCAGCGTGTGATGTGGGTTTGTTGAGTCTTGTTTCTCCTGAAATAGGAAGTAATATTTTAGCAGGTATACAAACACCGGTGGATGTCGAGTTCAAGAATTATGGCTCTGACGCATTGACTGATTTGGATATACATTGGTCTATAAACGGTGTTGAACAGCAGGTCTATGCATGGAGTGGCAACATGGCTCAGAACGGAGTTGATACTATTACTTTGGGAAATTATTCATTTGAACCGGGAGAGATAGTAATAAAGGCATGGATAGCAAAAGCGTGTGATGAGGTGCATACCAATGATACGATAGAAGCAGTTTTGTCTTCATGTCTTGGAAATGAGTCTTCAATTACTCAATTGACTATAGGTCCTGATGACGATGACAGTTTTGCAAACTTTACTGACTTTGTTGAAGCTCTTGTGGTATCTGGTTTGTGCGGACCTATAGAGGTAGGAGTAAAACCGGGTACGTATGATGAGCAGATAACCATTCCGGCAGTAGTAGGAAATACTGAAGAAAACAATATAGTTATCAAAGGTTTGTCGGAAGGAGTTGTTTTGACTTATACATCCGAGGATACTGAAGAAAACAGATATGTATTGAGTATAGATTCCCTTAATCATATTACTTTCAAGGATTTTACGATAAATGTAACCGATACTGTTGATTTTGTTGTGGAAGTATCAAATTCAGACAATGTCCTTTTTGAAGGGATGAACTTTACTTCTCCAAAAGTTGAAGAAACTGTATTGGTATCTTTACACAAGAACAGTAATATTGGTTTTGTCGGAAATGAATTTTATGGGGCAGCTTCACAGATTTTGGTTGAAGATACTTTGAGGAATTTGAATGTGACTGCAAATAGGTTTGTTGATTTTGCAACGTCAGGTTTAACGGCTTCATTGGTGGAGAATTTGACGGTGGAAGACAACAGATTGACAACCGATACCTCAAAAATAACATTGGGAGCAATAGTATTGGATGGAATATTCGGCAATTTGGATATACTTTCAAATAGAATATATTTGGAAAAGGGAACGGCGGTCAGAACGGGAATAACGTTGAAAAACTCTACTTTCAACCAAATTTCACCCGCATTTATAGCTAATAATGAAATAGCCATAATAGGTTCCAGAAATGTTACAACCAATATTGCATGTATAGGTATAGAGTTGGAAAATGTGTCTTGGCTTAATGTCTATTATAACACTGTAAAAATAGAATCTTCGAAGAACAGTACTAATTCCAAGGCTTTGTCTGTTGATGGTGATGGTACGAACATACAGGTTCAAAACAACAATTTGGACAATCAGGGCAAGGGTTATGCAATGTATGTAAAAACTCCGGCAACTCAAGTTTCGTTCTCGGACAATAATAATTACACTGTAAATGGAAGCAAGTTTGTTGCATGGGGAACTGACAAGTCTAATTTGGATTTGTTGAGAACAGTCAACGGTATGGATGTCAATTCGGTTTCGGTAGAAAATCCATTCACAGGAGATTCCACCTTGAGTCTTATTTATCCTACCGATATTGTGAGGGCAGCAGAGCCGTTGGACGATGTACCTTTGGATATATTGGATAATTTCAGACCGGTTTCTCCAAAACCTACGATAGGTGCTTATGAATATCAGTTTACGGGTATTGATACCGGTGTTCCTGAAATAATTACACCTGAGGAAGGGGAAGAATACACGGAAAATGAGCCGTTGACTCCTGTTGTTCAAGTAAAGAATTTCGGTAACTATACCATGAACGGTTTTGAGATAACAGCTGTTCTGAAGTATGACATGTATGATGATACGGAAGTGCAGACCTTGACTGAAACATGGACGGGAACATTATCTTCTTTGGAAACCATGACTTACACGTTCCAACAATCGTTTAATCCTCCGTTGAATTTGGTTTATGATGAGCCTATGTATATGATGGTATATACAACTGTCGACGGAGATACTACACACAACAATGACACGGCTTATACTTCATTCTTGGTTACGCCTGCAAAGGATTTAAGAATAAGCGGCATAACACCTATTACCGAACGTTGTAATTTGACAAATGTACAGTTTAAAACAACAATAAAGAACGAAGGACAGTATTCTATAACCGATGCAGACGAAATAAGTGTTACCTTGTTCATAGAGAATAAACCTGACGTTGTAATTACCGAATCTTTGAATTTTCCTTATGTGGACCAGACTACCATGGCTACGTTCAACAAGTTGGATCCAGGTGCAAGTCTGACTTATACTTTTACTCAAACAGTGGATTTATATCCGCCGGAAGATAAGGATACCAATTGGAATGTCAGAACCATAGTGGAAACAGTCGGAGACAATGTGCATGATAATGATACCTCGACTATGTCTTCAACGGTTATATCCTTGCTGTCGCCAGCTGCTCCTGTGGTAACGGATGACCATATTCCTTATGCAACATGGGGACATCCTTCAGCGGAACAGGAAAATAATTTGGCGATAAAATGGTATTCTTCTACCGTTGCGCCGGATCCTTTCTATGCTCCTACATCTTATGCGGCATCTAAAAACTATACAACTTCACAGTTGTTTGATGATACTACATTTTATTTGAGAGTTTTCAGGACGGGAGCATATCCTTGCAAGAGTGACTTCTCATCTGTTACCGTTTATCTGGATGACCGTGCTCCGGTAGATGCTTCATCAATAGATATTGTAGAACCTATACCTGAAGGTTGGGTTTACATGTCAGACCAGGACACCATAAAGGTACGACTGGTAAATCATGGAACAGAGCCTTTGTCCAACTTCTCGGTAAGTTACAGCATCAAACCTACATCTCCTTCCGACGCTGAGGAGGTGGTTGTTACCGAAACTTGTACAGCAACGCTTCAGCCTAACAACGTTACACAAAACAATAACTTCCCTCAGGCTTATGTTTACAAATTTAATACCTTGGCCGATATGTCCGATCCTTCAAAGACATATAAGATAAGGGCATGGGTTGACGCTGCGAATGACTATACGGCTTTGAATGACACTACTAATTATTTGCTTGTAAGACCTAAAAATGGCAAGACATTGTATTGTACTCCTAATATCACAAATCCTGTTTCGTTGGATATATCTAGAGTTCAGATGGGAACGGTTGACAATGCCAATTCCGCTTTCGGAGCAACATATACCGATTATACGGAGACGGTTTCTCCTATTGTATTGTTCAAGGGAGTGTCCGACACTTTGTATGTCCAGGTAGATTATTCTTCTCCTATGGAAATACCTGAAAGTCCTGTGGGAGGTTGGATTAGAGTATTCATGGATTGGAACAGGGACGGAGTATTCGATGCTGCTACGGAACTTGTCGCAAGCGATACCACATGGGCAGGTGCATTGTTCAAATCCAAGATAGATGTTCCTGCAAATACGATGAACGGTATGACAAGGATGAGGATAATGTTGAAACAGAGAGGTAACAGTGAAGAGTTCGATCCATGCGATACATATGGTGACGGAGAAGTGGAGGATTACAAAGTGCAGATAAGAACGGTTGAAAATGTTAATGCGGAAATGAAGAGATTCGTTTCTCCTTCCGAGTTCGCTTATACCGCCCAGCAGGAGGTGAAGGTGTTGATGAGTAACTCCGGTTTGACACCTTTGACTTCAGCTGTAATAAAATGGACTTTAAATGACGGACAGGAGAATACCTACAATTGGAGCGGAAACATTGAATCCGGAGCATCCGAGCCTATTACACTGGGAACAGCCGATTTGGCTTTGGGAATGAATAACCTTAAGGCGTATGTCAATGTAAACGGTGACACTTACAATGTTAACGATACTATTAAGATGAATACGTATCTGTTCAGAGAGTTCACCATACCTTATTCCACCAACTTTGATGAAGAAGAGTATAATGATCATTTCTATGCATATAATCTAAATCTGGCCAATCCAACCAACTGTTGGGAGATGGGAACGCCTGCTTCCACAAATACAACTATCAAGGAGGCTTATTCTGCACCTAACTGTTGGAAAACGGTATTGGATGGCAAATACCCTAAGAATAATGAGAGTATATTGTATTCTCCGGTATTCAATATAGATTTGATAAAGCCGGATACCTTAACTTTCATGTTAAGATCCTCGGTGACAACTCCTACAAAGATGACTATTGAATATTTGAATTGGGAGAACAAATGGATTAACTTGACGGCAATAACCGATGCAGACGGTGGCGTGAATGCCGAAAACTGGTATGACGATGCAGACGGTACGGCGTTTACCACTTCCAGAACGTGGAGACAGGTTTCTTATTCTTTGGCCAAAGTGTCGCATCTGTTCGGAAATAAATTCCAGTTGAGGTTTGTATTCCGTTCGGGCAACGGAAGTCAAAGCGACGGATTTGCAATAGACGATATATCCATAAAAAGAGCTTTGAGACCTCAGGATGCGGGTGTGGTATCCGTCAATCTTGAGCCTACAAATCTGCCTAATTACGGTTCTTATTATTATCCTCGTGTGGAGATACGTAATTTCGGAACGCAGACATTGAACAACATAGAGGTTTGTTACATATCCGAAGGAATGTACATACCTATATGCGAATCCATAACCTCTGCGGGCATATTGCCTGAAACAACCGGTGAATACACATTCCAGAGAGGAACTTACCTTACGGTAGACAGTCCCGATCCGTTTGAGATATGTGCGTTTACAAGGTTGAATCCTACAGATGTTTATACAGACAACGACTCTACGTGTGCAAGCATTGTGATAGGTCCTTTGCAGAAAGACGTGGGTATAGTCGATATCGTTTCACCATTGGAACAGATTGTTTCCAACGATCAGGTGGAGGTCTCATTGCACATAAAGAATTTCGGTATAGACGTAATATCCGAGTTGCCTATATCCTATGAGGTATCCGGAGGCAACGTGAACACCGAGATGATTTACTTCGACCCTCCTTTGTATAACGGTGATGAATACATTTATAGATTCAATCAGAAGTTTGTCGCCTCGTTCGGAGTGGTCAATTTGAAGTGTTGGACCGGCTTGGACGGAGACTTCTATCATGACAACGATACTGTTTACAGACGTCTGGAAGGTTCGAACACAATCAGAGACCTTGAAGCCAAGTCTATTACCATAGACGATGCGGATCCTGACAACATAGCCGTACAACTCGATTTCATGAACAGGAGTTCCGTCGGAGTATCAGATATTACCGTTGGATATTATTACAACGGAGACATAAACAATGCCGTGGAGGAGATTTACAGATTGGGCAATACGGTACCTGCCGGCACCATGGGACATCATAAGTTCCAGGCTGTTTTGCCGAGGGATACCTATACGAGCATTACCGCTTACGTTACGGTACCGGATGAGGCGGACAGAAGCAATGACACGACCAATGTACTTTATATGGGTTACAGGGACGGTGTGGCCGACACTATCTACATAGAACAGACATCCGCTCCTGATTGCAAGGTTCAGCTAAGGGCTCACAATGCAGGTACATTGGGCGGAAACACTCAGGTTACGGCTCACTTGGTGTTGAACGGAGACTTGGCGAACAAGATAACCGAAACATTCATATGGGAATATGATGAACCTAATCCTGAATTGACAAGGTATATGACATTCTCTACAAGAATACCGAGAAGCGAAAACGGAACATATAATGTCATGGCATGGATAGATTACCCTTATGATGCCGATCACAGAAACGATACGACCCATGCTTATTTGGTTCAGTCGTTTGTTGATTTGGACGAGGAGGCGCAATCTGCCGAGTTTGAATTGGAACAGAACAAGCCTAATCCGTTCGACAATGCAACATCAATAGGATTTACCTTGCCTGAGGCCGGTTATGCCAAACTTGTAATAACCAATAACCTGGGACAGGCAGTAAAGACTGTTGAAGGAAAGTACGGACAGGGACACAACACAATTGTTCTGACCGATCTGAAGTTGCCTGAAGGTGTTTACTACTATACGATGTATTACAAGAATATCAAGAAGGGAAGAAAGATGATAGTCGTAAAGTAACAGGAAAACTCTAATAAATAATTGATGAGGAAGGCTCGGGAATTTTCCCGGGCCTTTTTTGTTTTTTCATTGTTTCTGTATGAATGGCATGTACGTGTATTGCGTTTTGATTTGTATTTTTTTGCAATGTCTGCGAGTTATATTACTTTTGCAACAGGATAGAGAAAAAAACTCTTTCCTTATTTAAGAATTAAAGAGGCGTTATGTCATCTTCTTGTACGTACGAAGCCTGAGAAACTTCAAATAATTTGAAAACAAGATGACGATATGATTGTTTCCGCGCATATGGCGTGGGGCTGTTGTGCACATATCTGTTTTCAAAGGGTTTTCTCAGGACCTGTACGTTAGGAAGTGTGTCATACGGTTCCACGCTTCTGATATTGTGAATCTTGCTTTTTAGGATGCCGATAAGCAGCAATATTACTTACTTAAACATGATAAAAATATTGAAAACCTTTATCTTGTTCATATTCTTGGTAATGGTATGTGAACGATATGATTTGATTGATTTGATTTGTTTGGTTGTTTCTGAGGAGGGAAAGGAAATAGTAAGAATGTTTTTGATTTTCAAATATTTTTTGGTGTATTAAAATCTTGTTTTATCTTTGCAAGAGAAAAAAAAGAATACTTTTTTTTAATATTATTGTAAATAAGAAGTGTTTGCTCATCTTGTGAATTGAAAAAACTGGTAAGTTTTCAAATCAACTAAAAGATGACATGATGGTTACATGTATAGCGTGGACTGTTGTTACCGTATTTGTGCTAAGGTTTTCTCAGGAACTTCAATTCAGATATGGTTATTTATCCTGCAGTTCCGCGCTTATTTTTTTGTGTTTATTCTTTTTTTGGCTTTTAAATCAATAAACCCCGAAAGTTTTTGTTCACCTTCGGGGTTTATTGATTTCATATCACGGAACTCTTTTCCTTATTCGATAGAAACGGATTCTGAAAAGAAAAAATCGTTTTCAGAATCCGTTTTCTTCAAACAAAGATCTATTTCATCAATTCAGCAAATTCCTTGTAGAAATAAGGTATTGTCTCTATTCCCTTGAAGAACTGCTCCAAAGGATAGTTCTCGTTAGGCGAGTGGATTGCGTCCGAACCCAATCCGAAGCCCATAAGGATGGACTTTATGCCCAATATCTTTTCAAATCCCGCAATGATAGGGATGCTGCCTCCGCTTCTTGTAGGTATTGGACGCTTGCCGTATGTGGTGATGTAAGCCTTTTCGGCCGCCTTGTAGGCAGGCATGTCTATCGGAGACACATAGGCATAGCCTCCGTGCAAAGGAGTGACTTCCACCTTGACGGATGCAGGTGCAAGACTCTTGAAGTATTTGGCGAACTGTTCGGTCACCACCTCAAAGTCCTGGTCCGGAACCAGACGGAATGATATTTTGGCATGAGCGGTTGAAGGAATGACGGTCTTTGCACCTTCTCCGGTGTAGCCTCCCCAAATGCCGCAACAGTCAAGGCTCGGACGTATTCCTACTCTCTCTATCGTACTGTATCCTTTTTCGCCGTGAATGTCGTTGATGTCTATCGCCTTTTTGTATTCCTCCACATCGAAAGGAGCCTGAGCCATCAATTCCCTTTCCTCTTGGGAAGCCGTAAGTACCTTGTCATAGAATCCAGGTACCGTTATGTGGTTGTTTTCATCCGTAAGTTTGGAAATCATCTGGCAGAGTATGTTTATAGGGTTTGCAACCGCACCGCCGTACAGTCCGGAGTGCAAATCGCGGTTAGGTCCCGTAACTTTGACCTCTACATATCCCAAACCTCTCAATCCAGTCGTTATGGAAGGAGTGTCCGAGGCTATCATGGAAGTATCGGATACGAGTATTATGTCTGCCTTGAGCATTTCCTTGTTCTCTCTGCAAAAGTCGTAAAGACTGACAGAGCCTATTTCCTCTTCTCCCTCAAGCATGAACTTGACGTTGCAAGGCAATTGACCGGTCTTTACAAGATACTCAAAGGCCTTGGCGTGCATGAACGACTGTCCCTTGTCATCGTCCGCACCGCGAGCCCAGATGAATCCGTCCTTTACCACAGGTTCGAAAGGCTTTGTGTTCCACAATTCGACAGGGTCAACCGGCATTACGTCATAATGTCCGTATATCAATACCGTAGGCTTGTTCTTGTCAACCGTCTTTTCCGCATATACCACAGGATTGCCTTTTGTCGGCATTATCTCGCATTTGTCCGCACCAGCTTCCATTATCAGTTCTTTCCATCTTTGCGCACAACGAATCATATCGGGTTTGTGTGCCTCTATTGATGAAATGGAAGGTATGCGTATCAGGGAGAACAACTCCTCCAAAAACCTTTCCTTGTTCTGTTCGATGTATTGTTTTATTTCCATTCGTTTTGTTTGTTTTATTTTAAAAATTAGATTCCAAGTCTTCTTCAAAATATTCCGGTGCTTTAAGGTCTTCTTCCGATATTATCGGGTTGTTTATCCAGTCGCGGATGATTTGTGCGGTGTTTATCTGGTCTTTCAGTCTCAGGTACATTTCATAGGCATCCAGACGGTTGATGTAGTCGCCGCATTTGACTATGAAGTTAGGCTCGTCGAAGCTCACGTAAGCCCTGGTATTGGGATAGGTGTCCATTATTTCCTGTTTAAGGGCAAAAGCCTTGGCCTTGGCGTTTTCACCAGTGAAGGTGTTGACTCTTATTCTGTAACCCATTATCGTTCTCGACATTTCATTGTATTCTATATGCCTTTCGAGTATGGTCTGCAACCTTCCGTCGGCCAGAATCTTCACCTGAGCCATGCACTTTATGGAAAAGACCGAAAGGCTCATAATCATGAGCACACAGATTCTCCTTATCATGTACATTGTCACGGTTCTATGTTTATCTTGATTCGCCGTTGACCTGTCTTACCGAAACGGTCAGAACCGGAATAGGGGATAGGTTCAGCATCTGTTGCGCGTAAGGTCCGAGGAATATGTTTGAAAATGTTTTTTCCTGCTCGCTCATTATCACTATCAGGTCCGCGTTGACCTTTGTGGCGTATTCTATGGTCGAAAGTGTGGTGTTTTCCGATTCTACGTAGTCCGTGACGTATTTCACATGCTTCGAGTCGAGCAGTTTTTCTACGCTGTTGACGTATCCTTCCACTTCGCCTCTTATCGTTTTGTTCTTGTAGCTGAATATTCCCAATACATGAATCTGTGTTCCTGGAAACATCTTGGAGAACTCTATCGTCCATGGAACCTTCTGCCGCGTGTCTCTTGTGGAATCGATAGGCATTATTATCCTTTCCAAAGGCTTGTCGAAGTTAAAGTTCTCCCTGACTGTCAGAACGGGAGCATGCGAACAGGTGACGGTCTTGAAGGCGTTTGCACCTGCGAATTTCTCGTCAAAGCCACTGTTTCCGTGAGTACCGATGACCAAGAGATCCGAACGGTATTCCTTGAGCACGTTGTTCAACGCCGTATATATCTTGCCGTTTTTGGCTATGAGATATTCGGCTTTGTTGTTGACGAGTTTCTTTTGGGCGGACGCCACGAGTTCCTTCAGTTTTGCTTCGGCCTCGTCGTAATCCATTTCAGCGGTTTGAACCCAAACGACCAATAAATCGGCATTTGCCCTGAATGCCACGTCCGTTGCAAGCCTTATGGCTGCAAGAGAAGTTTTGGAGAAATCGACTCCGACCATTATTCTGTCCATAATCTTCAATTGTTGTTTGTTATTACTTGTTCAAATATTACGGGGTGCTTTTTTCCTTTGGTTTTTCCAAAGCAAAAAGGCTTGATCTTACATCATTTCCGACCCGTAACGTTTTATTAGCGACAAAGATATGGAAAATGCCTGGAATCGCAAAACAAAATGGTGAAAATATTGAAAATGCAATAAAGTTGCAAATTGAATCCGAAAATAACAAACAAAAAAACTTTTCACTTTGTTTAATATGATTTTATTGGATTGACATTATGTATTTCTTCAGTTGTAAATGTATTTTTTTAGATTGATTTTTTTTGTCTTTGCGGACAAATAGCGCATTTTTATTACCTTTGCAAATCGTCGTCTTAGCACTCGGAAGAGGCGGCGGAACACATACAAACGACAAAGAAATGAATGAAAATCTCAATCCTTCGAGGGAGAGACTGACAAAGAGTGAGACCGATTATGAAAAGGCTTTGCGTCCTTCGGCATTCGATTCGTTTGCAGGTCAGAATCAGATAAAGGAGAACCTGAAGATATTCGTTCGTGCGGCCAAGGAGAGAGGGGAACCCTTGGATCATGTCTTGTTGCACGGGCCTCCGGGTTTGGGAAAGACGACCTTGAGTTATATAATTGCCAATGAGTTGGGCGTAAACGTCAAGATGACTTCCGGCCCGGTGATAGAC
>DXGG01000196.1 GCA_019114015.1 Candidatus Onthomorpha intestinigallinarum
GAACTGAAGTCGATGTGGAACACATCATTCCTAAAGCGAAACTTTTTGATGATTCGCAAAACAATAAAACGCTTGCTCATCGTCTCTGCAATTCCAACAAAGACGACATGACGGCTTATGACTTTATGAAAACAAAGAGTCCCGAAGAATTTAATGCTTATGTGGATAGGGTGAATAAATTGTACACTGATAAAATTATCAGTAAGGCAAAGCGGGACAAATTGCTGATGTCGGAAGATCAAATACCTAAAGACTTTATCGACCGCCAGTTGCGAGAGAGCCAGTACATAGCCAGAAAAGCGAGAGAGATTTTGCAGACTGTCTGTAGCACAGTGTGGAGCACCAGCGGCACAGTTACTGCCGAGCTACGCCATCTGTGGGGATGGGATGATGTGACAATGAATCTCCAAATGCCAAAATATAAAGAACTTGGATTGACGGAGTTGGTGGAATTGGAGAGCGACCATGGCAAGCAGAAACATATCAAAGAGGTGATTAAAGATTGGACCAAACGTGATGACCACAGACATCATGCCGTTGATGCACTTGTCATTGCCTGTACGAAGCAGGGATTTATTCAGAGGTTCAATACATTGAATTCAAGCAAGACGCGTGAGGATATGCAGGCAGAGATAGAAAAGCGTTCTGAACAATACAAGGAAAAACTGTCGTTGTTGGAGAAATACATTATTTCGCAGTGCCCTTTGTCGGTAAGTGAAGTAGAACGAGCTGTGGCAAAAATTCTTATCTCTTTCAAATCAGGAAAGAAAGTTGCTGTTACGGGCAAGAGGAAGATTGGCAAACGTGGTAACAAGAAAGTTGTTCAAGAAGGCATTATCATACCTCGAGGAGCGTTAAGCGAAGAAAGTGTCTATGGTAAAATCAAGACGATTGAGAGAAATAAACCTGTTAAATACTTGTTTAAAAATTCGTTACTTATCTTCAAGCCCTATATAAAAGAGTTGGTTGAACAACGATTGGCTCAATTTGATAATGATGCCAAGAAGGCGTTGGAATCACTTAAAAAAGAGCCGATTTATTTGGATAAGGCAAAGAGTATAGTGCTGGAGTATGGTACTTGTTTCAAAGAAGAGTATGTCATAAAATATAACGTGGATGTCAATTTTAACAAGGTGGATAAGGTGATTGACAAAGCGGTAAAAAATATATTACAAGCCCGCTTGGCTAAATTTGAAGAGAAACCCAAAGATGCATTCAAAGATGTGCAAGTGGATGGCAAAACGTTGAAGTGGTATGAAGATGAAGGCTTGTCCCGACCAATCTTTTCTGTTCGTTGTACTACCGGGTTGTCGGCGGTTGTGCCTGTGAAAAAAGATGAGGATGGAAAAGAAATAGGTTTTGTAAAGCCCGGTAACAATCATCACATTGCTATCTATACGGATAAAGAAGGTAATAGAGAAGAGCACGTTTGCACTTTCTGGAATGCAGTAGAACGCAAAAAATATCACCTCCCTGTTGTTATCAAGGACACAGATGAAGTATGGGAAAAGGTGCTTTTGGCATCGGATGGAACTTATCCTCAAAGTTTCTTGGAGCAGCTTCCCAAAGAAGGACTGCATCTACATTTTAGTATGCAACAAAACGAAATGTTTGTTTTAGGAATGCCGGAAGAAGAGGTGAAGACTGCAATTGAGAGTGGAGATTACAAGCTGATAAGTGAGCATTTGTATCGGGTACAGAAGATATCCGCTTTAAATTATGTCTTTAGACATCATCTTGAAACTCAGATTGTAGATGATAAAAATGCTAAAAAAAGTAAAAGGTTTTATATTGTACAAAGTTTAGGAGCTTTGGATTCCCTTCATCCAGTAAAAGTAAAGATTGATTGTTTGGGAAATATCAAACCGTTATTGTAGTTGAATATTATGTTGATGGATTTGGATATAGCGAAAGGGATGGAACATGATAAAGAAAACTTTGTATTTCGGAAATCCTGCATATCTTTCACTCAGGGAAAAACAATTGATTATAAAACTGCCTGAAGTAGAAAAGGATGACAATCTGCCTTATACGTTCAAACAGCAGTCAGAAATAAGCAAGCCGATAGAAGATATTGGCATTGTGGTTTTGGACAACAGGCAGATAACACTGACAACCCCTTTGTTGGAAGCTTTGTTGGAGAACAATGTTGCGGTTATCACCTGCGACAAGAGATCCATGCCATTGGTTTTGTTCCTGCCATTGGAATCCAACACAACGCAAAGCGAACGATTCACAAGACAGATAGAGGCTTCTCTTCCACTTAAAAAACAACTGTGGCAACAGACGGTAAAGGCAAAGATACACAATCAGGCATGCGTATTGCATCATTGCACAAACGAACATGTGGGATGCATGCACAAGTGGGTAGAACAGGTCAGAAGCGGAGATGCTGACAACATGGAGGCTCGTGCAGCTGCGTTCTATTGGAAAAAATTCTTTCCAAAATTACCCGGTTTTATACGCGAACGGGAAGGCAACCCTCCGAACAATCTTCTGAACTATGGTTATGCCATATTGAGAGCCATAGTGGCAAGGGCTCTTGTTGCAAGCGGTATGCTTCCGACTCTCGGAATACATCATAAAAACCGATATAATGCCTATTGTTTGGCAGATGACATAATGGAACCTTATCGTCCTTATGTTGACAATCTGGTGTTCTCAATAGTGAAGAACCATGGGGAGAATGTTGACTTGAACAAAGAAATCAAGACCATGTTGTTGAATGTACCGGTGTTGGATGTAGTCATTTCAGACAAGAAAGCTCCATTGATGGTGGCAGTGGCACAGACAACGGCGTCTTTGTACAAGTGTTTCAATGGAGAATTGCGAAATATAACATATCCGGATGCAGGCAAGTCGTTTTAGTCAATATAGAATTATGTGGGTATTGGTGTTTTTCGATTTGCCTACTGCAACCAAGAAAGATATAAAATCTTATGCCAAGTTCCGAAAAAATCTGGTGGAGGACGGTTTTGTAATGTTTCAATTCTCCATATATATGAGACATTGTCCCAGTAAGGAAAATGCCGAAGTGCATATCAAAAGGGTTAAATCATTTCTGCCGGAATACGGTAAGGTCGGGATAATGTGTATAACCGACAAGCAGTTTGGCGATATAGAATTGTTTTATTGTAGGAAAATACAAGAGAAAAATTTGCCGTCCCAGCAGTTGGAACTTTTTTAGTCGGAATAAACAGGAATAAAAAAACAACCTCCGTGATTATGTCTCCACATAATTCCAAGGTTGTTTTTTTATTCCTAACAGTTACGGTAAAACTTTGATAATTAGACTAAAACTAATATTCGGTTGTTTTTGCCGTAACAAAGATACTAATTTGAAAGCAAATCACAACTC
>DXGG01000197.1 GCA_019114015.1 Candidatus Onthomorpha intestinigallinarum
GTTCTGGTATGAGGCAAGACACCCTGTTTTGCAGGAAACTCTTGTCAGAAACAACAAGTCGATAGTTCCTTTGCAGGTCAGCCTCAATGAAAAAAGCCGTATTTTGATAATATCCGGACCAAACGCGGGAGGCAAGTCCGTATGTCTGAAGACCGTGGGGCTTTTGCAATACATGCTTCAGTGCGGATTGCTTGTACCGATGAAGGAAACGTCCGAGGTTTGCGTTTTCGACAACATCTTCATGGACATAGGTGACGAACAGAGTTTGGAGAATGATTTGAGTACTTACAGTTCTCATCTTTTGAACATGAAGGTTCTTACGGAAAAAGCGAATGACAGGACGCTTTTCCTTATTGACGAGTTTGGTGCAGGAACAGACCCGAGTGTTGGGGGTGTAATAGCCGAAGCCATATTGGAACATCTGTATTCCAAGTCGGCATTCGGCATAGTAACCACGCATTATTCCAATCTGAAACTGCTGGCCGACCGTTATGAGGGCATAACCAACGCTGCCATGTTGTTCGACCTTGACAATATGAGACCTTTGTATAAGTTGTCCATAGGCAAGCCCGGAAGCAGTTTTGCATTCGAGATAGCCGGAACGATAGGTTTGTCACCTTCAATCATAAAGTCTGCAAGCGAAAAGATAGGCAGCGGGTTCATGGATTTCGAGCATTCTCTCCAGCAGTTGGAAGTTGACAAGATGAATATCAGGGCCAAGGAGAAAGAACTGAAACTGGCCGACGAATTGTTGGACACCCTCGTAAGAGAATATGAGTCCAAAAATGAGGAACTCCAACGGCAGAAAAAACAGATAATATATCAGGCCAAGCAGGAAGCAAGACATATATTGGAGGGAGCGAACAGGCAGATAGAACAGACTATAGCCGAGATAAGGATGAGCAAGGCCGAAAAGGAGGTTGCGAAAAAGGCAAGGCAGGAGATAAGGCGGACAATGGAGGAGGTTGACAACCAGGTCAGGGAACTGAAGGATGATATGGCTCCCAAAGAAGAGAAGAAGACTGTTTGCAGTGCAATACCTTTGGTTTCTGGAGAGATAAACGAAAACGATATAGTTTGTTTCGGTGAGGACAACAACTATGCAGAGGTTATAAAGGTAAGACGCAACAAGGTTGAACTGGTTTATGGTGGGGTGCATTTGACGCTTGATATCTCCCAGGTGAGGAAAGTTGACAAAAGGGAATATATGCGTAACAGGAAGTCTGAAGTCCGCAGCAACCGTTCTTCCTATGCTTCTCTTATGAGCGACATAAACGATTTGAGGGCCCGGTTTGATTATCAGTTGGACTTGAGAGGACAGAGGGCGGATGAGGCGTTGAACCGTTTGTCGCAATATATGGACAGGGCGATGCTTTTGGGAGAGAGTGAGATTTCGGTATTGCACGGCAAGGGCGACGGTATATTGAAAACGGTTATAAGAGAGTTTTTGAAGAATTGTCCTTTTGTAGAATCGTTCAAGGTTGCGTCTTTGGAGACCGGAGGAGAGGGTGTGACTAAAATAAGATTGAAATAAAAAAAACACAAACAAGAATATTAGTGTCATCAGATAAGAAATAATTATAGACAGATATGAAACAGTCGGTTTTGTTTAGAGGAATAGCGGTTTTTTTATCGTTTTTTGCAGGATTGTCAGGTATATTGTTTGCTCAGGTTCCTACTGGGGCTAACTTGGATTTTTCAACTGGTACCTATCAGTATTGGCGTGCTACGACAGGAACTTATGGCGGTAATTCATCCATGCCGGCTTGGAATGCACCTGTTGCTACGGATGATCCGAACGGGCCTCAGGACCAGGGCGGAAAATTTTTCATTATTTTCAATGACCCTGCGGCAACGGATTCATATACGGGTAATGTTTTGAAGAAGGTGCCTACGCATTTGGGTTATACCCATTCTTCCCAAATAAACAATTATTATGGAGGAACCAACTGGTCGGAATTGAAATATACCATGGAGGTGAATGCGACAAACAGTTTGCTGACGTTTAATTACGCTATGATATTGGAGGCTCCCGGACATACCGGATATGAGAACCCTACATTTCAGATAGATGTGATGAAGCATAATCCTGCCAATGGAGCCATGTTGGATGAATTGGTTGATGACTGTGCTTTCTTTGAGCAGGTGGGAGATGATGATTTGCCGAACGTTGATACCAATTGGCACACTTATACCCCAAGTGGGGCATGGGATGATTGGGTTTGGTGCAATTGGCAGCAGATAAAGATAAATCTTGCCAAATATGAAGGGGACAGAATTACTATAAGAGTACGTTTGGGAGACTGTTCTTTCTCTGCACACGGTGCTTACGGTTATTTTGTGGCAAAGGCGGAGCCTGCCTTGATTGACGTACCGGGTTGTGCCGGTAACGGAGATACGGTTACCGTTGCTTATGCGCCTGAAGGCTTCGACAGCTACAAATGGTTCGAGATACCTTCTACGACACTGAGTCAGGATGAGTTGGCTACATTGGACGAGAGTTCCGCTTCCGTTGCGGATACGAGAGAACTGGTTGTAACCGATGCCATGATGGGTAATGCCCTTGAAAAATTTTATGCCGTAAAGCTTGTTTCTCCGAGAACACAGGATACCAGACCCAATTGCGTCGCTTATATAACTACAAGGATAAACGACATACGTCCTATATTTAATCTTTCTTATGTTCAGGCCACGCCTGATGTGCCTTTCGGAGAAACCCGTTTCGGAGTTAATGACGTTACACAGTCGGGATGTCCGCTTTATTGGCAGAGTTATGACTTCGGAGACGGAACGACACCTTTGGAAATAGAGTACGCGGACGGCAAGTGGCAGGCTGTCAATCTCGATGCCACAACGGGCACGAGCGTTGAGACCGATGCCACGGGTTCGGTTACTACCGTGATACATCTTTATGCCGCAGCAGGCACATACACTTACGTTCGGTCGGCAAGAGCTTCCGAAGACCCTACGGCAGAGGAGGTGTTATATTGCGAAAAGTCCGAGACACTGGAAGTAATCGTTCCTAATGTTCCTTCACTTCAGCTGGATGCCGAGGCGGAAATATGTGTAGGCTATGAGACTACCGTGACGGCTTCTTCGCCTGCTCCGGAGGATGAAGGTGCGGACCTTAAATACGAGTGGTGGCATTCTTACAACGATATTCTTGCGTCACAGCCCCCGGTAAATGAGGGAACGACCTATACTTTGACCCTTGACCAGGACACCAAGTTTGTGGTTAAGGTTACCAACAACCAGACGCATTTTTACAGGATTGATTCCGTTGAGGTGAAGGTGCAGGCTTTTCCTGACATTACCTTGAACGGTGCTACCAAGATATGCCAGGGAGAGGTTGCCCGCATAGAGGCTGTGGATGCTACGGGCAATACCGTTGCCATGCAGTGGTCCTTTGAGGAACCTTCCAATCCTCCTGTCATCACCAATCCGTCGGACAACCCTATAATAGAGTTTACGCCGGAGGAAACGACGACGGTTTACCTTATAGCCGAGACTTCGCAGGGATGTATGGCAACCAAAAGCGTGGAAATAGTGGTGATAAACCCTAAGGTGAGCGCAACGGAAATGGAGATATGCCCCGGACAACAGACAACGCTTGTCGGAAGCGATGCCGAGACTTACAGTTGGACCTCTGAGCCGAAAGACCCTACCTTGAACGAAGGCGTACAGTCGGCAGAGCCTGTCACCGTATCGCCCGAGGTGACAACCACATACACCATGAGCGGTTACGGCGAAACGGGTTGTCATACCGACCGACAGATAACCATAACGGTTTATCCTTATCCCGTTGCCACCATTTCTTACAGTCCTGAATATGTCGATGTGGACGATCCCGTTTTGTCGCTTACGGACGTGTCGCCTAATGCCGTAAGTTCGAGTTGGACGTTTTCGGACGGCGGAACATCCGAAGCCCGTTCCCTTTCTTACCAGTTCAATGATTTGAGCGTTGAATTTGTAAGCATCTTCCTTGAAGCATCAAACAAACTGGGCTGTTCTGATACTACATCTGTTTTCGTTCCGATAGAACTGTTTGGAGTGTGGGTGCCTAATGCTTTCAGCCCTAACGAGGATGGTAGCAATGACAAATTCTTCTTCATATCCATGAATAACCTGGAAGATGTGAGGTTGGAGATATTCAACAGGCAGGGTACTAAGCTTTACTCGTTCTATGAGGCCAGCATGAATTGCGGTTTGATTACCGACATGATGAACACCTTGGGATGGGACGGCAAATACAATGGCGAATACGTCCCTCAGGGTACCTATGTTTACAGGTTGTCTTACAGAAGGGCTGGAAATACCAAGGTATATGACAAGACAGGAACGATAAACGTTGTAAGATAAAACGAAAAAGGCAGTCAACCGACTGCCTTTTTCGTTTTGTTTCAGGCAAGCATCTGCTTTACCAGCGTAGAGACTAGTTTGTTGTCGGCTTTCCCCGCAAAAGCTTCCTGAGCCATGCCCATCACCTTTCCCATGTCCTTCATCGAGCTTGCACCCGTCTGTGAGATTATCTCCTTCAGCTTTACGGTTATTTCTTCTTCGCTCAACTGTTCGGGCAGATAAGCCTCTATTATCTTCTGTTGGTAGGATTCTTCCTCATAAAGGTCCTCCCTGTTCTGCTCCTTGTACAATGCGGCAGCCTCCTTTCTTTGCTTTACGAGTTTCTGAAGACATGCCGTCTCCTCTTTTTCGCTTATCTCATTGCCTGCTCCGTTTGTCTTGAGCAGCAATATGGCCGCCTTTACGGCTCTGAGAGCTTCCAGCTTCTTTTTGTCCTTGGCCAACATGGCTTGCTTGATGTCGGCATTTATTCTTTCCTCCAATGTCATGATATTTGTTTTTTATTCGTTTGCTTCTATATCTTTCAGGTTGGAATTTATCATTTCCTTCAGCGCCTGTATTATTTCCACGTTGTTTATCGACATTCCGTCCAATGCCTGCCTCACTTCCTCGGTGTCGAATACATATTGCCCCTTGTCGGTCGTGTGGGTGTATATGAATCTTATGTTCTCGTTCATTGCAGCCGTGGTAACGACAGCGTCGGCAATGTCTCCCAAAGGAGGCCTGTCTATGTTGTTGTGTTCAAACCAGAACATAAGGTTTGTTCCCTTGCCAAGCTTGCTTTCAATCTTGAATCCTCCGTTGCAGTGTTCGGCATTCATCTTTACCAATGGCAGACCCAGACCCACTTTACGGGTTTTCCTCGTGGTCGTGTAAGGGTCGGCAACCTTTGCAAGCAGTTCTTCGGACATGCCTCTGCCGTTGTCGGTTATCTGGAAGAAATAAACGTTCTCCTTCAGGCTGTCCTTGACGTTCAGTCTGATTAGCGTCGAATCCACAACAGTGGAATTGGCCAGCAAATCCAATACGTGTAATGATAAATCTTTCATTTTATGTTTTCTATATATCTGCCTTCCTTTGCCTGCAGAGCCAGACGGAACTCCGAAAAGTCCTTGTGGTCCATCACTGCATGACAATACGTCTGTCCTATCGAATCTATGTAGTGTGCATCGGAACTCTGTATGAATCCGAAACGCTTCAGGTAAGCGTTCTTTTTGATGAATTCATGTTTCTTCACGTGTCTGGAAATCTCAAGTCCGTCAGCGCGAAGGTCAACGGGAACAAAGCCCAGCTGGGATGTAAGACTGTTGGCTTCCCTGTTGACATGGGCCGGAATGAACAGACCGTTGAGTGAATGAACCTTGTCATAGACGGCATCTATGTCCGCATCTATTGCCGAGGTCAGAAGATAGGGCAACTGAGCCGTTATCTCCTCCTGTTCGTTCACCACGACCTGATAGCCGAACCTCTCCTCGTCCAGCGGTATTTCGGGCAGAAGAGCGTCAATCCACCGTTGGAACTCGTTCAATTCCGAGTCGAATTCAAAGAAACAAAGACAGTGAACCTCTTCCCTTGAGGTCACCTCCGCCCCCATCAGTGTCATTATGTCGTGTCTCAAGGCCAAATCCCTCACAAGCGGGGCATGAAGCGTGGAGTTGTGATCCGTTATGCCTATTATGTCCAATTGCGCTTCCACCGCCTTGGATACTATGTTTGCGGGACTCATCTCCAGATCTCCGCAGGGAGACAGAACGGTGTGAATGTGCAAGTCAGCCTTGTAGCATTGCATATATCTTTCCCGCAAGCTCAAAGCTCTCCTGCTCCGAGCCGAGAATAGGTATGCCCTCCTGCTCGCTTTGAGCAATTGTTTCACTGTTCGGTTCCAGTCCCTTGACCAGTATTATACAAGCCAGTTCCTTCAGGGAGGCTATGGCCATTATGTTCTTGTGCGTTTGCAAGGTAATCCACACCTGACCCATCTCGGCATTGCCCATAACATCGCTGAGAAGATCGGACACATATCCCCCTTCAATCTCCCTGTCCAGACAGCCCGCAGCCGAAAACACCTTGAGGTTCAAAGCCTCTACCAAATCCTTTACAACCATTACTTAGAATTTTTTCTGCATTTCATCTTTCAAATAATCCTGTGCCAGCTCTATCTGACTTTCCCTGCCGGCCAACAGTTCGAACAACCTGCCTGCAAAGGCCGTAGGGCTCATGGTCTCCCCCTCCTTTGTCTGTATGGAATTTATGGTGTTTATCATGTCTTCCTTCGCATTCTTGATGTAAATCCATGCCTGCGAGGATATGTAAAGCTGCTGCGAAAGGTTGTGTTCGAATTCGTCCCTTATGTTACGTATCATCACATCCTTCAGCAATTGTGCGTCCATGCCTGCCTGATAACACCTCAAGACGAGGTTGTTTGGAGTCATCCTCTCCAAGAACAGCACAAGCCTTTCGTAAGCCTGTATCTGCAACGGAGTGACAATCTTCCTCGTTTCACTCTCCTGTATTTTCTGTATCTCGAGCAGGGTTTTCTTCTGCTCGTTCATTATGAACTCTCTTGTTGTTTTATTGTTGTAGTAGCCGAACAGAAATATGGCGGCCACAGCCACAACACCGATAATAATGTATGTCAATATCATTTGCGTAAATGTTTTTAATCCAACTTCAATACTGCAAGAAATGCGGACTGCGGAACTTCCACATTGCCCACCTGTCTCATACGTTTCTTGCCCTCCTTTTGTTTCTCGAGCAGTTTCCTTTTACGTGATATGTCTCCTCCGTAACACTTGGCGGTGACGTCCTTCCTGACGGCCTTGACCGTCTCGCGGGCTATTATCTTGGAGCCTATCGCCGCCTGAATGGCTATGTCGAACTGCTGTCTCGGTATTAGTTCCTTGAGTTTCTCGCACATCCTTCTGCCCAAAGGATAGGCGTTGTCGAAATGCGTCAGTGTCGAGAGGGCATCGACAGGGTCGCCGTTTAGAAGAATCTCCAGTTTGACCAGCTTGGAGGGCTTGAACCCCGAAGGATGATAGTCAAACGAAGCATATCCCTTGGATATGGACTTGAGCTTGTCGTAGAAATCGAACACAACCTCGCCCAGCGGCAGCTCGAACATTATTTCCGCCCTGTCGGTCGAAAGGTAGTGTTGGTTCTTGAGTATTCCCCTTTTCTCTATGCAGAGCGTCATCACCGGTCCTATGAACTCCGTACGGGTTATTATCGAGGCGTTTATGTAAGGCTCCTCGATGAAGTCTATGTAGTTCGGTTCGGGCAGCCCCGAAGGGTTGTAAACGTCTATCACCTCGTGTTTTGTGGTGTGTACCTTGTAGTTGACGTTAGGCACGGTGGTTATAACGTCGAGGTTGAACTCCCTTGTGAGCCTTTCCTGCACTATCTCCATGTGCAGCAACCCGAGGAATCCGCATCGGAAACCGAATCCCAAAGCCAGCGAACTTTCAGGCTCGAAGGTAAGGGAGGCATCGTTCAACTGCAGCTTCTCTATGCATGAACGCAATTCCTCATAGTCGTCCGAATCCACGGGATATATGCCCGCAAAAACCATGGGCTTGACATTCTCGAAGCCCGCAATGGCTTCCGAACAGGGATTCTCCACAGAGGTTATGGTGTCTCCCACTTTCACCTCGGAGGAGGTCTTTATGCCCGATATTATATAGCCTACGTTTCCGCATTCCAGTTTGGGCTGAGGTATCAGTTTCAGTCCCAGTACGCCTATTTCGTCGGCGGTGTATTCCCTTCCCGTATTGACGAACTTGACCTTTTCGCCCTTTCTTATGCTTCCGTTCATTATCCTGAAGTAGGAAATGATGCCTCTGAAGGAATTGAACACCGAGTCGAAGATAAGGGCCTGCAAAGGCGCCTCGTTGCTGCCCTTAGGAGGCGGTATGCACCTTATTATCCTTTCGAGTATGGTTTCAACCCCCAGACCCGTCTTGCCGCTTGCCGGAATTATTTCCTCGGGCTTGCATCCTGTCAGTTCCACTATCTGGTCCTTCACCTCTTCGGGCATGGCGTTGGGAAGGTCCATCTTGTTCAGCACGGGTATTATCTCCAAATCGTTGTCTATCGCCTGATAAAGGTTGGATATGGTTTGCGCCTGAATGCCCTGCGTCGCGTCCACAATGAGCAAGGCGCCCTCGCAGGCGGCTATCGAACGGGAGACCTCATAGGAAAAGTCGACATGTCCCGGAGTGTCTATCAGGTTGAGGAAATAGTCCTTGTCCTCAAACCTGTACTTCATCTGTATGGCATGACTCTTGATTGTTATACCCCTTTCCTTTTCGAGTTCCATATCGTCCAGCACCTGAGCTTCCATTTCCCTTTGGGAAACGGTGTCGGTAAATTCGAGCAGTCTGTCGGCCAGAGTACTTTTCCCGTGGTCGATATGAGCTATGATGCAGAAGTTTCTAATATT